>JASIEN010000509.1 GCA_030045935.1 Candidatus Sulfotelmatobacter sp. | reverse complement strand
GCTGCGGCCCTGATGCCACCCAACGTTCGCCGAGCACTGGCGATGCAGCAAAATCGTCCGGGCTCCCTCGCCGACATAAGACACATAGTGATCCTCATGCAGGAGAACCGCTCGTTCGATCATTACTTCGGTACGCTATCCGGCGTCCGCGGTTTTGAGGACCGTGACGCGCTTACGCTTCCGAACGGAAAGTCGGTCTTCCATCAGCCCGACTCTGAAAACCCGAACGGATACATAGTGCCCTTCCACCTTGATACGCACTCATCGAGCGCGCAGAAGATTCCCTCTACCAGCCATGCCTGGGCCGTGCAGCACGAGGCATGGAATGGCGGAAAAATGGATAGCTGGCTGCCCGCACACCGCAAGGCCGACGGGATCAATGGTCTTTATGTAATGGGCTACTACAAACGTGCCGACATTCCCTTTCAATTCGCCCTGGCCGAATCCTTCACAATCTGCGACGAGTACCATTGTTCGGTCTTCGGCCCCACCTGGCCTAACCGTATGTATCTGATGACCGGAACCATCGACCCCAAAGGAGCCAATCGGGGCCCCATCATCAAGAACACAGCGCCGAATGGTGGCTACACCTGGACAACCTATCCCGAGCGTCTCGAAGCCGCCGGCGTGAGCTGGAAGGTGTATAAGCTCCAGGACAGCTATCGCTGCAACATGCTGGAGAACTTCTCAGTATTCCAGAACGCCGGTCCCACATCCTCTCTTTATAAGCGCGGCATGACAGTCGACCCCGAAGGCCAGTTCGAATACGACGCCATGCATGATAAGCTTCCGGCAATCTCGTGGATCATTCCCACCAGCTATCAGTCCGAGCACCCGGACTATATGCCTGCTGACGGGGCTGCCTTCGTGGCCAGCAAGATCGATGCGATCGCCGCGAATCCCGAAGTCTGGGCCAAAACCGCGTTTATCCTCAACTACGACGAAAACGACGGCCTGTTCGACCATGTTCCGCCACCCGTCCCGCCCGAAGGCACAGCCAACGAATTTGTCGACGGACTGCCTATCGGCGGAGGCTTCCGCGTTCCTTGCATCATCGTCTCCCCGTGGACAGCGGGCGGCTGGGTTTGCGGCCAGCGCTTCGACCACAGCTCGGTTCTTCAGTTACTCGAAAGATTCACCGGAGTGAAGGAACCCAATATCAGTATGTGGCGAAGAAAAACGTTTGGGGATCTCACCTCCGCCTTCCGCTTTCGCGACGCGCGCGCCAACCCTCCGGTCTTGCTTGATACCGCGGGCATGCTCAGCGCCGCGCACTACGCCGCCACTAATCTGCCGGAGCCCGATCTCCCCGCGGGCGGACTTCAGGAAGCGCTCCGCCAGGAAAAAGGCAGCCGAAAGAGAACTCCCTTTTAGAACCCGGTTGAGCTACTTGATGGCGCACAAGGCAGCCCGGCGCGGCGAGGATCGAGGAATCCTTGTGAGCGCCCAGTCCCGCGCCGGGCGCTGTGCGCTGAAGCATTTTCCCGGTAGAATCGAAATAACTAGTGAAACCCCAAACAAGAGGTTCATCCTTTTGTGATCGGCCGTGCGCTCGCTCGAAGTGGGTGCTTGCGGTCGTTTACTGCTTTGTCGCCTGCTGCTTTGTCGCGGGTCCCGCCTCCGGGTGGCAGCAGAGCGCGAATAGCGTAGGCCGGCGCGTTTACGTAGAGGCGTTCGCCACAAAAGGGGACGCACAAAGATTCCGTGATGATGTCACGGCGGAACTTCGAAAACTGAATTCTGTGTCCCTTGTCCCCGACGAACGGAATGCGGATTTAATCCTGGGCGGCGGCGGTGAGATCTGGGTCAGAGGTTACCGCAGTTTCAGCCCCCGCTCTCCTGAGAAGCTGCCTTCCAACGGAGTGCCCGTTTATGGAGGCTATTTGTCCGTCGAACTGAGGAACAAGAATGGCGTGACTCTTTGGTCGGACTTGGTGACGCCGCATGAAGAGTCCGAGGATGTCTCCAAGAACCTCGCTAAACGGATCGCCAAAAACCTCGCTCAAGCGATCGGCCATCTTGAATCGCCGTCGGCGGTGCGCGGTTCTCAACCCGCGATTGCACTACATGGAGCTGGTGCAACGTTCCCGTACCCGGTCTATGCGAAATGGTTCGCCAATTACCGGGCCGAGCATCCGGGCGTTGAAATCGACTATGAGGCAGCCGGTTCGGATGCGGGTATCCGTAAGCTGCTCGCCGGCGAGGTCGATTTTGGCGCTTCCGACAGCCCCAATGCTATCCGTGAAATCGCTCCCCGCGAGGAAGCCAAATACCTGTACTTTCCTTCGGTCGTGGGAGCCGTCGTGCCGATCGTGAACCTGCCGGGCGTGACCGAAAACATCGCGTTTACGCCGGAAGCACTCGCAGCCATCTTCCTTGGAAAGGTCAAGAAATGGAACGATCCGATCATAGCCAAAGCCAACCGCGGCATTCGCCTTCCCGACCTGGATATCGTTGTGGTCCATCGATCGGATGGAAGCGGCACGAGTTACGCTTGGACGGATTATTTATCTCAGACGAATGCCGAATGGAAGGCCGCCATAGGAGCCAGCCTCAGTCCCAAATGGCCGGTGGGACGCGGCGCCGGCGGAAATGACGGGGTCGCAAAACTTG
>JASIEN010000508.1 GCA_030045935.1 Candidatus Sulfotelmatobacter sp. | reverse complement strand
CGATGGAACGCGGGATTGGTCGTCTTTTGCACGGCTCCTGACAACGAAAAAGCGTTTTGTGCATGAATTTTTCCGCATGAATGTGGACGGCGTCTTCGGTTATAATCCGCTCCACTCGGGCGGGAAGTGTCGTATCTGACCCCAGAAGATACAGGAAATGGGAAGGCGCACGAGAGCGCAAGCCAGGTGCACGTGTGATTTTTTCACGCGACGCGCGTGCTGTTGCTCTTTGGCGGAGCCCATTTCCCGGAGGCCAATTCGATGACGCGTAGCCATCAGCAAGCAGGCAAGAGATATGAGGAGAGCAAGTTTGTGGTTCGCTGCGGACGGGGAGCAAAGCTGGCAGCCTGCGCAATTGCGGTGAGCATAGTCGTGGCGATGTTGGCCCCTTATTCGACTGCGCAACTAACGACCCAGCTGAATGGCAGCGTTGCCGATGCATCGGGCGCGAGCGTAGCGGGCGCGCAGATCGTATTGACCGACCTGGGAACCAATGCTCAACGCACCACCACCAGCAATGCGTCAGGCCTCTATCAGTTCCTCGAAGTGCCTCCGGGCGACTATAGGCTGAATGCGACCGCCAAGGGCTTTGCGCAATTTGCGGTTGCAAAGATCACGTTACTGGTGAAGCTGCCGGCGACAGTAAACATTAAATTCCAGGTTGCTGGTGCCACGACAGAACTGACGGTCGAAGGCGAGGCGCCGCTCATCAATCGCACCGACGCGACGCTAGGAAATGTGGTGGAAGGGGAGCAGATCCAGGAATTGCCGATCGCGGATCGGAATGTGACTTATTTGCTCAGTCTGCAGCCGGGCGTGTCCTATCTCGGAATTCAGTCACAGACGGTGCAAAATGGCGACACGCGCAGCGGCGCCGTAAACGGCCTGCGCAGCGATCAATCGAATGTGACGCTCGACGGCATCGGAGTGAATGACGAAAATAATGGATATGCCTTCTTCAGCGTTCTGAATGCGCCTCCCGACTCGGTCGAGGAATTCCGCGTCACCACTGCGAACTCGACCGCTGACTCCGGCTATTCCAGCGGCGCGCAGGTCGCGCTGGTGACTAAGAGTGGCACCAACACTTTTCATGGATCGGCCTACGAGTACAACCGTAACACCATCTTCAGCGCCAATGACCCGTTCATCAAGGCGGCGCAGATCGAAGACGGCTTGGCCAACGTTCAGCCGAAGCTGTTGCGTAACGTCTTTGGAGTAACGTTTGGCGGGCCCATCAAGAAGAATCGCCTGTTCTTTTTCACCAATTACGAAGGGCGTCGCGATGCGCAAGGGACAAGTGTTGTAAGGGCGGTTCCGTCCGCCTCGATGCGGCAGGGCTTCTTACAATATGAGTGCATCGGCGGGAGTACGAACCTGGCCTGTCCCGGCGGCCCCGTGACCGCCAACAACCCGGTGACCGGCATCCCTTACACAATCAATGTTCAACCAGGCTACTTTGCCATGACGCCGTCGCAAATTCAGGGAATCGATCCCAACGGACTGGGCGACAATCCTGCGATTCTGACCCTGCTCAATCAATACCTGCCTTCCAACGCAACCAACGATGGCGATGGCTTGAACACACTCGGCTATCGCTTCGCTTCCAATGCTGACTCGAGCTTTAACACCTACATCACGCGCGTCGATTACCACATCAACAGCAGCGGCTCGCAAACTCTTTTTGCGCGGGCCTCCATGCAAAACTTTAATCAGCCGCAGCAGCAGCAATTCCCGGGGCAGCTCGCCTCGCAAACTTTTGTGGACGACAGCCGGGGCGTCACCGTCGGCCTCACTTCGCTCATCAATCCCCGGCTCATCAACAACTTCCACTGGGGATTCGTGCGGCAAGGCGGCCAGATCCAAGGCATTTCGCAAGATCCGGCAGTTGAGTTGAGCGGGCTCGACAATCTCGTCCCGTTCACCCGCTCCACGACTTACTTCGTTCCTATCAACCAGTTCAGCGATACTTTGAACTGGACTCATAAGAATCACACGTTCGAGTTCGGCGGAGATTTCTTCGTCATCCGCGACAATCAGGCCAGCACAGACGAATCGTACTCCGATGTCCAGACCAATCCGGTCTACCTCGACACCGGCGGAATTTCCGAGCCTACGAGCAACCCCAGCCCGCTGAATCCGGCGAACAACGGACCCATCCCCGCGCAGTGTGTCCCTGCGACCGGGGTTGGTTGCTACCAGCCGGTCGATCCGAGTTTCGCCCCGAATTACGATACGGCTGTGGCTACCCTGTTGGGTATTTTTGCCGAGGGCGATGGCTTTTACAATTTCAACCGCAGCGGGAATCTTCTTGCGCAAGGCACGGTCATCAAACGGCGGTACGCCATCAACAACTACGAATTCTACGGGCAGGACGCCTGGCGCGTTACGCCGCGCTTGACGTTTACCTATGGCCTGCGCTGGGTACTGGAAGCTCCACCCTACGAAACCAGCGGATTGCAGGTTGCACCCTGCGTCGAAGCCGCCAGCGGCGGTTGCACTAATGAGAATCTTGGGCAATGGTTTAATCGCACCGCTCAACTGATGTCGCAGGGTCAGCCCGCCATCGATGCCGGAGAGATTTCATTCATCTGGGGCGGACCGGTGAATCACGGGCCCGGCATGTGGAACTGGGACCACAAAGATTTCTCTCCCAGAGTTGCGGTCGCTTGGGCGCCTGATACCGGCGACGGTCTGGCCGCGAAGATTTTCGGCAAGAAAGATCAGTTCACCGTTCGCGGCGGCTATAGCATCATGTACGACCACTTCGGTGTTCCCATTGTG
>JASIEN010000507.1 GCA_030045935.1 Candidatus Sulfotelmatobacter sp. | reverse complement strand
ATATCGAATACGTGCTCTTCGAGAACATCGATTCCATTTTTCACGCTGCCATTGCGCGCACTCATACGTCGGGCTGCGCTCATGGCCTCGTTGTATCCGGTGATGGTTTCAGCTTGCAGCGCTTCTTTCTCCGCGGACGTCAGGGGCAGCGCGGCCGCAAGTGCCGTTGCCACTTTCGAACGCAGCGCGATCGCATTTCCCTTTCCGCGCGGATGCACCGCGTTGCTCAGCAGAATAATGTACGACTGTGTAGTGGGATCGATCCAGATTGATGTACCGGTCCAGCCAGTATGCCCGTAGCCGCCAACCGGCAGCAGATCGCCGCGATTCGATGAGAGGGGAGAATCAATGTCCCACCCAAACCCACGCAGTACGGGGGCCTGCGGCGGTTGCTGAGGCGTGGTCATCTTCTCGACGGAAAGCGGAGAAAGAATTCCACCGCCGCCATCTAGTAAGGCCTGGGCAAATTTTGCGAGATCGTCGGCGGTGGAAAACAATCCAGCGTGTCCGGCGACGCCGCCCATGCGGCGAGCCGTGGGATCATGAACAACGCCTCGCAGCATATGCTCATTCTCATCATATTGCGTAGGCGCGATCTTCGACCGCCAGGAAGGCGGCGGCAGAAAACGAGTATGCGTCATCTTGAGCGGGACAAAGATGTGGCGCGCGCAGTATTCATCGAATGGCTGGCCAGAAACTTTTTCGACCAACTCGCCGAGCACGATGAAATTAATGTCGCTGTAAGAAAATTTCGATCCCGGAGGGTCAGGCGGAACTTCGGCATACACCATGCCGTAGGCTGTGTCTTTTCCCTCCCATGGAGTCTTCAGATCGAGGTCAGGAGCAAGGCCGGAGTAGTGCGTGAGCAACTGGCGGATGGTGATGTCCTGCTTTCCGTTCTGGCCGAAGTCGGGGATGTACTTTGTAACGGGATCGTTCAACCGGATTTTTCCTTGCTCGAAGAGCTGCATCACGGCAGGCGTGGTCGCCACAACTTTGGTCAGCGAGGCGATGTCGAAAATCGTATCCACGGTCATCGGTTCGGGGCGCGGCTCGAGCGCGCGATGGCCATAGGCTTTGCGGTAAATCACTTTGCCGTCGTGGCCGACGACAAGAACTGCTCCGGGAATGCTGCCATCGGAAATTTCTTGCTGAATCACGGCGTCGACGGTCGGCAATGCCCGCGTCGGGACGGCTCCCGCCAGTGGTCCGTTCGGACGAGACGCGCCGTCTGCAGTACCTGCCCAGAAGGCCGCACAACACATTGCCCCGGTCAACACAACGGACAAATGTATTCGTAAAAACGAGTTGGATGGATGCGGAAAGATACTTTGAATTTATCAACCCGCGCCGCATGACTCAAGAAACTCAAGTAAGCAGGTGCCGGGGATGCAATATCATGAATTTTTCGTATGACGCCCTTCTTGCCGCCACCGCAATCCGCCTTCGAGAACCAGGATGAGCAGTTTGCGCAGGCTTTCACGGTCCTGCAGGATGCGATCGCGGCGCAAGCGTTCCCGGCGGCATCGGTTTCTATCACCTGTCGCGGAAAACTAATTGCCTCGAAAGCCTTCGGTCATTTCACGTTCGCACCGGATAGTTGTGCGACAACTGCCTCGACACTGTTTGACCTGGCCTCGCTCACTAAGGTGGTTGCGACGACAACCATAGCAATACTGCTTTACCAGCGCGGATTGCTTGATCTCGAGGCGCCAATCGGTGGAATCGTGCCGGAGTTTGTTTCTGGCAGCGCCGATAACCGTCGACCCGACGTAACCCTGCGCATGTTGCTTGCACATTCTTCGGGGCTACCAGCATACGAAAAGTTGTACCTGAGGGCTCGTACGCGCGAGGAACTATTGCACGCGGCTTTTACGACCCCACTCAAGGCTGATCCGGGCTCGTGCGCCGAATACAGCGACATCGGGTTCATTATTCTTGGTGTCGCATTGGAGCGTCTGGCCGACGAACCTCTCGATCGTTTTTGCCAGCGGGAAATCTTTGCGCCTCTCGGAATGAACAGCACGACTTTCAACCCTCCGAAAGAGACTCGGTCGGCGATTCCGCCCACTGCCAATGATCAAACGTTTCGGCACCGCGTCATTGCGGGCGAAGTCCAGGATGAAAATGCCTTCGTGCTCGGTGGAGTCGCCCCTCATGCAGGACTTTTTTCCACCACAGAAGACCTAGCGAAATTTGCGCACGCCATACTTAGTGGTGGGCATCCGATTGTTCGCCCGGAAACTATCGCCTGGTTCACGCGTCGTGAATCCGCGCCCGTTGGTACAACCCGCGCCTTGGGGTGGGACACTCCCTCCACGCCGTCGCAATCCGGAAAATACTTTTCGCCGAAGTCTTTCGGTCACCTTGGTTACACCGGGACTTCTCTCTGGATCGATCCCACGCGGCAACTCTCCATTACACTGCTCACGAATCGGACCTGGCCCGACTGCTCAAACCAGGCGATCAAACAAGTGCGGCCGAAATTTCACGACGCAATTGCACAGGCGCTGGCAACTTGAAATTGGCGATTTCAGCGGCGACGGCGTTGCCGGATCTGGCAGTTGCGAACAATAGTGCCGGCGGCAACGCCGAGCCTGTACTCAACGTCATCCTGCTTCACTTGCGTGAAAGTGGCGCTATACTCGCCGCTCAATTGGCATCCATTGTCTCGTGGCTGGAGCCTCAGATACAGGCTAAAAGCCCCGGATGGAATGACTGGCTTTCTATTCTATTTTTCGAGAGTGGCGCCAGATAAAATACAATCTATTTTTTCCAGCTTTGCGGCACGGAATCCGAACAACTCGGATCCTCGCCGGCAGAGGCCTGCGTTTGAAAACGGACCGCAAAATCTCTCTCAGTGCGCTCAAGACCGAGCAGTCGAACTCGGCAGCCCCCGATCTCGATCGCAGGTCTGCGCTGGAAATCGCACGTTTCATCAATGCTGAAGATAGTACCGTAGCTTCAGCGGTACAGCGTGTGCTCCCGCAGATTGCACGCGCGATCGATCTGGTTGCGGCAGCGCTGCGGAAGGGTGGGCGGCTTATTTATGTCGG
>JASIEN010000506.1 GCA_030045935.1 Candidatus Sulfotelmatobacter sp. | reverse complement strand
TTCGTGTTGGTGGCAAGATACAGCCCCTGCGATCTCAGTTGCAGCCAGGCAGCATATTGTCCGCAGACGAAAAGCAGGCCCAGAAATAATGTTGCGCCCAGCCACCGCATTGGGACTCCTTTATTTTTTTCGATGCCCCGAGCGTAGGATGTGAGTCGGCGGCGAGCGAACTCCAAAGTCATGCTGCTGGCGAGCAGCACAAAGGTGTTCGAAAACAGGATGGATGGAAGAGTGATATGCCCCCACCCCACGCTGACACCTTGGCGCACCACCAAAGCGCTGGTGAGGGCGGCGAACGACATGGTGATTGCCGCCAGCGCTACCCAGATGCCGGTTTGAGCAGGATCAAAGCGATGCTCCTGCAGAACGCGCGCATTTCCTCCCGCGGGAATCCAGTTCCTTCCATTTCCTGAATAATCGCGCGAACGATCGCTGATTTGCGGTGATTCCGGAATCGTGGTTGCCATGAACTTTGAACTCCTGATTTCTAGTCAGCAGTCATTACTTCAACAAACGCATGTTGAACATACGAAATGCGTCGGGGAAAAAGTAGCAAAGCAAGATCAGCACAAACAGTGTGGCCGGAAAGATTGTCCAGAACAAAATAGGCTGCTCGTACTTGACGTGCATCAAGTACATGGTGGCCACAAGAGCCTCCAAAGATGCCAGGCAGACCAGGCTAAAGAGCAGCGTGCGCGTTGGCAGATGCTGCAAAGTGAGAACCACCTCAAGTCCCACAATCGCCATCAGGCCGATGCCGATGCCGACATAAGAACGCATGCTCAATTCGCGATTCGATGACATTTGTTTGTTCTCCGCTTGCGTCGCCTCAGTGAGCGTTCATCAGGTACATGAGTGGGAAAACGAACATCCACACCAGATCGACAAAATGCCAGTAGAGACCCGCAGTTTCGACATGGCTTTGATCGTAGCGTCCCTGGTTGAACCCGCGCGTTACGAACGCCAACGCGATGACACCTGTGATGACGTGAGTGAGGTGTAGGCCAGTCACGCTGAAGAACGTGGCTCCAAACTGTGCCGCACCTCCGGTTGGGTTGTAAAAAAGGCGCCAGCCTTCGCCGATTAACTTGACCCATTCGCGAAGATGCAAGGCCACGAAGATGACCCCCAGAACCATGGTCACGCCGAGCCACTTCTTCGCCGAACTCTTGTCGTAGGCTTGCGAAGCCCGAACGGCAGCCAGCATCGTGAGGCTGCTGGAAAGGAGGACGGCGGTCATTGCCAGGCCGTTCACAATCGAAGACAACCCGAACGGTGTTCCCCACACTGGGGCTCCGATGCGCATGTAGCCGTAGGCGAACAAGAATGCGGCGAAGGTGCAGGCATCAGAAACGATGAACACCCACATCCCCAGCTTCTTCTTATCGATGCGATACGGAGAGGCCTCCATTACAATGCCATGTTCTTCTCGCAGAGCTTCGGCCGCCGCGCCGCTCTCAACTATTATCAGTTCGGAATGATTCACGCGTCCTCCTTCAAAATTGCTTGAGCACGTTGGAGCGGGTTCTGAATCCCTAGGTTCCTGCGATCGACGGCTGAGGTGAAGTCTGCATGACGCTTTCTTCGCCGTCATACTCCATCGGGCCGTGGTAGACGATAAGCTGGCGTCCGCCGAAGTTATCGAGCGGCGGCGGCGAACTCGTGTCCCACTCTAGCGTCGTAGCGCCCCACGGATTGTCCGGCGCCTCCGGACCTTTGAAGCGGCTCCAGATGACGTTATAGAGGAAGATGAACTGCGCGGCGCCCAACAGCAACGCAGCGATGGTCATGAAGCGATATGCGGGAATGAGCGGTACCATGAAGTCATCGACCAGTGCTGAATAGCGCCGAACTGCTCCACTCAAACCGGTCAAATGCATGGTGATGAACACGCAATAGACACCGATAAAGCTCAACCAGAAGTGGAGCTTACCCAGCTTCTCGTTCATCATGCGTCCAAACATTTTCGGGAACCAATAATAGAAGCCCGCGAATGTGGCAAAAATCGCGGAGAGCCCCATGGTGAAGTGGAAGTGGCCGACTACAAAGCTGGTGGCGTGCAAGTAGGAGTCGGTGGAGGGTTGGGCCAGGAAGAAGCCCCCGATTCCGCCCGTAATGAATAGCGAAATGAAACCCAAACTGAACAGCAGTGGAGTATCAAAACGAATGTTCGCACCGTACAGAGAGAAGACCCAAACCAAAACCGCGATGACCGACGGAATGGTAATGAACAGCGTCGGCACCGAGAACACCATCGCCATATACGGGCTCATGCCGCTGACGAACATGTGATGTCCCCATACCACAAAGCTGAGGGTACCGACCGCGATTTCGGCAAACGTAATTACCTTCCAGCCGCCTACCAGGGGTTTGCGAATGAAGGTCGGCATGATGTGCGAGACGATTCCGAACGCCGGCAAGATGATGATGTAGACCTCTGGGTGACCAAAGAACCAGAACAAGTGCTGGAACAAAAGGGGAGAACCGCCGGAGTGCGGTTGCAACTGATCGTTGAAAACTAGGCCGCCGGGAACGAAGAAGCTGGTTCCGCCCA
>JASIEN010000505.1 GCA_030045935.1 Candidatus Sulfotelmatobacter sp. | reverse complement strand
CGCAGAGCCCTCTCGCGGAAGTGCACGGCGATCTTATTTGGAGCCGGTAAGTGAAGGTGAACTCGCTGGCTTCTTAGCTGGGGCAGAAGCCGCGTCCCCACGAACGATCGAAATGTGCAGGATCTTCACCGGGCGAAATGGCCGATCGTTGCGCGGATCGGTTGCCATGTGCGAAATCTGCTTAACCAACGCTACCGTGGCCTCGTCGCACTGGCCGAAAATCGTATAGCTGCCATTGAGGTGTGGCTGAGCGGTTTCGGTGATGAAGAATTGTGAACCATTCGTGTCGGGGCCGGCATTCGCATAGGCCAGACGTCCGGGGCGGTCGAAGGTTAGATCAGATGAAACCTCATTCTTGAACTTGTATCCTGGATCGCCTGTTCCATCGCCTCTTGGGTCGCCGCCCTGAATCATGAATTCCGCAATCACGCGATGAAAAATCGTGCCGTCGTAAAGTGGAACTCCATGCTTCTTCGCGCCTGAGGGACTGGTCCAGTCTTTGCTTCCAGTGGCAAGTCCAATGAAATTTGCCACGCCGATCGGCGCTTTGTCGGGAAAAAGCGTGCAGGTCATCTTTCCCGCTGTAGTGTCAAAAATTGCTTTCGGCCGATCCACTGGCTTTGGCGCAGCCTGTTGGGATTGCGCAGCTGACGAAGACGACAACGCAGCGATACAAAACATCGCTACTAACAGAAGTCCGTTACGCATGATTGCTCCTTGAAGTTGTGTGCTTCATAGGATACCGCAAAGCGTTGTTGCCTGACAGCGTCGCGGCAGGGCCAACGAGTGAAATCCGGATTCATCATCAACCACGCAGGAGGCGACAAGTTGCAATGTGGCAAAGAGAAGCCGCCCAATCATCGGGCGGCTCAAGAGCACTCTTAATGGATTGACGTCTGTAGGGAAGGCGCAAGCCGCCTATTTGAGCATTACTTCGCGCGCCAGATGGTTTGCAACTACCTCTCGCAGCTCGGTCCGCCTCTTTCCCGCCTCGATCATGGCTTCACGGGAACCGTAGTGTTTGGTGGCAATGGTCGCGCCCTTTGCATCGAGCTCGTCCAATGCTGCCCAATTGGGATAAAGGATCGCAAGAGCCACGTCCCAGTCGTTCGGATGATCTGAGACCGGATTCGTGAAGAATTTGTAATCGGAGATCAGTCCCGCCTTCTTGAACTCGTCGTAGATGGGTCTGAAGTGGTCGCGGATATCTTTCCAGAATGCATCACCTTGCCCCGGTTTAATCGAATAGTAGACTACGCGCCAAACCGGGCCAGAGTTGTAGTTCGGACTCTGAGCAGTCGCAGCACCTGCCGTGAGCAATGTTGCTGCGAACAAAACGACTGACAGAACTTTCTTCATGGAGCCTCCTTGAATTGGCATTCGTTGTATTCGGCTGCACAGCTGTTGGGTTTGCGACGCTTATAGTAGGCCTTGGCGAATGTGCTGAGCAATAGCCTGAGTCGGCGACCGACCCGATTTTGGGTTTTGAGCGTTATCCGGATTTTTCAATAATTACATGTCGGTCTGGGCGTAAAACCTCACCAATGTTCATGGTTGAATAGCTTGAACGTACCCTGCCCAGTCATCAGATTCAAAGTTGCGGATCGCCTTTTGAAAATGTAGCGCCGGGCCAGCGGCGCAGGATATTGCGCTATGCGACTACCAAAGGCTGTGGCTACCATGTGGCATGATGTGGCGCACCAGGATACCGGCGCTAAGGTTTGTCGGGTTATCTGGAGGTCCGGGCCGGTTGCAATTGGTTTGTGGGTTTTATTGTTCTTATAGCAGCCGGCCCGGCGTACAGCAGAGCACGTGGCCGCGGAGCGGACGAACTGGGCTTCGCTCGCAAACTGGCGACCACGTGCGCTGACCAGAGCAGCATATGATTATCTGAGTTGCGTTCCTATGGCCTAGTCGTGTCGGGTGTATAGCCTTTTCGGTGTTGTCTGTTTCTACTCCATTTGCCGCCATTATGTGGCTTGCTCGACGACAATGAGTGTAGTGGGGATTTAGCATCAACCGACGCTCCGGCACGTCGCTAACTTACTCACTTTCTTTGACAGATAAGATGTGGCTACGGGAAAAGCGGCTCCATCTAACTAGTGAGTAAACACTGTGCGCCGTGCGAGCCGGAGAGTCGGTGTGAGCTGCGGGAGCGCGACGTTTGATGTTACGGGGCAGACGAACTCTCTTGCGGCAGATCGCGGGAGATGCGCAAGGACGTGGGGCTAAAATATTGCAGTAAGCTCCCTCTGCCACTTCGAGTCGGACGCGAATGGTGTCACGGTGCTACCAGAAACGGAGCACACACAACACCAACACCGTGAATCCGACAATCTCCCAGAAAGCAACAAATACGCCCTCGGTTACGTGGCGTTCAACAAAATGGCGGAACCTGTCCATTTTCAACTCCTGAACATCTGCTTCGCTCTGGCCTAAGACATCGATTCCGATAACGAATTATGTCACGACAGATGTTCCAATTGCGGTGACGCTTCGCACGTGTACGCGTGATTAAGAGCACGAACGCCTCCCTGGGAAATGCCCTTAACTGCTTGGATCGGGGGTTGGGGGATTGTGAGTGTAATCCGGATTTAACATCAACTGAGGCTTCGGAACGTTAGCAACCTATTCCCGTTCATTGACTTGCCCCATTTCAAGTCCTACCATTTCAGCCCATGATCGGGCAGACCATCTCCCACTACCGCATCATCGAGAAGCTGGGCGGCGGTGGTATGGGTGTGGTCTATAAAGCTGAAGACGTGAAGCTGCACCGCTTCGTTGCCCTCAAGTTTCTGCCTGATGACGTAGCCAAGGACGCACAAGCT
>JASIEN010000504.1 GCA_030045935.1 Candidatus Sulfotelmatobacter sp. | reverse complement strand
GTCTGGGCGGATTATACAATTATTCTCAAGCGAATAAAAGGCGAATCTGGAGGATTTCGGTGGAAATTCGCCCGAAATGGGAAGGGGTTGGGCAGCAAGCCTTGAGGCTAAGGAGAATTTTCCTCAGGGGCTCCCCGCATGCTAGTTGCATCTGACGGCACGGCTAAAGCCGTGCCCTTCCACAAACCGATTTTGGGACCTAGGTTTTCAGTGTTCACGCAAACTGCGGCTCCAGCGTTTCTTCTGTAGTGAACTCCTGTACCGGTAGTTTCAGCTTTATTCGCGTGTAGGTTGTGTTGCGTTCGGCGGGCACGCGGCCAATCTCCATAATAAGCGACTGAAAATCCTCAGGGCTGGTGTATTGGCCCGCAGTGGCTCCGGCTTCGCGCGAGATGTTTTCTTCCATCAGCGTGCCACCGTAATCGTTCGCTCCGGCTTGCAGGCAGAGCCGGGAAAGCTTGCGATTGAGTTTCACCCATGAAACCTGAATGTTATTGATGGAACCGGCGAGCAGCAGGCGCGCCAGGGCGTGAACCTTCAGATGCTCGGCGATCGTTGGGCCGCTTCGCGCCAGACCTTGTTGGAACAAGAGCGTGTTCTGGTGCACAAAGCCCAAGGGAACGAACTCGGTAAAGCCTCCGGTTTCGTCTTGAATTTTGCGCAGCAGCAACATCTGGCGCACCCAATGCTCGGGGGTTTCGGTGTGACCGTACATCATTGTGGAAGTAGTTCGGATGCCGCATTGATGGGCCGTACGGATGACTTCAATCCACTGCGCGCTTGAAAGTTTGTTCCGGGAAAGAACATGGCGGATATCATCATCGAGAATTTCGGCGGCCGTGCCGGGCAGAGTGCCCAGGCCGTTGTCGCGCAACATGCTGAGATAGTCGGCCAGTTTCATGCCGGTGAGTTCCACGCCATAGACAATTTCCATCGGGGAAAAAGCGTGGATGTGCATGCCCGGCACGGCATTTTTTACCGCACGCAGAATGTCGCGATAGTAGAACGGCGGCAAACCGTGTGGAAGTCCGCCCTGGATGCAGACCTCGGAGGCGCCAAGTTCCCACGCTTCGATTGCTTTTTGCGCGACCTTATCGGGTTCCAAGAAATACGCGTCGTGTTCGCGCGGGCTCCGGCTGAATGCGCAGAACTTGCATCCGACAAAACAAATGTTCGTGAAGTTGATGTTGCGGTTGACGACGTAGGTAACGATGTTGCCGCAGAGTTCGGAGCGCAGTGTGTCGGCCGCCACAAGCACGCCGATAAGATCGGCGCCCTCAGCCTGAGCCAGCCGATACGCCTCTTCCGTCGTGACGGCGTCGCCATTCTGAGCGGCCAGAATTCGTTCCAGCAACGGGCGCACGTTGGGAGCAACCCGCGGAGCGATGTCAGACCATGCCAGCGGCGTGAATTCTTCTAATGAGGAGAATGAAGACCTGCCGTTCATAAAACCGAGTTTCTCCAACGGTCGTACTCCAAGGTACTCCTACAGATGCTATTTTGCGAGTCAGCGGAACAGGTCGTTTTTTGCGGGACGAAGAAGATCGCGAACGCGGCCCGGAGCCGCTTCGTAACCTACCCCACGAATAACGCATGCGGGAATGCGGTTGAGCTTGCCACAAACGAGCGCGGCGGCGCAGGCGAGTTCGTCAGCGATGGCTTCGATGCTGGCGTGCAGCGTGTAGCCATGCGGATCGCGCCGCCCGCGATTGTCGCACAACGGCTTCATGCCAGCTATGCCGATGCAGAAATCGACCAGGCCCTCACGCCACGGCCGTCCAAAGCTATCCGTAATGAGAACGGGTACGCGAAGTCCTGTGCGCTTCTTGATCTGACTGTGCAACTTTCGCGCAGAACGATCGGGGTTCGCGGGCAAGAGCACGGCATGGCGTCCGCCATCGACATTTGAGACATCGACACCACTGTTGGCGCAGATGAAACCGTGCTCCGTTTCGGTGATCAACACCCCGTTTTTGCGGCGGATAATACTGCGGCTCTCGCGAAGAGCCAGCTCAATGACGCGCGGATCAAGCCTGTATTTGCGTGCCCAGGCAGTCGCATCTTTGGATGGCTTGACGGTTGCGAGGTCGACATAGCGGCCCTCGGCTTTGGAAACGATCTTATGTTTGAGGACGAGAATGTCGCCTGGCTCCAGGGTGACGCGATGCAGATGCATCCCCCGCAGCAATTTGTCTAAGAGCCGGTCGCCCGGTTTCACTTCATCGGCAAGCCGGACAGGGATGATTCGCAGTTCGCCAGGTCGTTGATCGAGCGATCCCTTCCGCTTGCCGACAGATCGCTCGTTGTTTCCCGAAGATCTCATACCGCACCGTTCTCCGCCGCCGGCAGCGCATCCTCGAGCTTCCACTGCCGCAGCAGGCGTTGCGTGCGTGTTTCACCCCGTTGGGCAAGAAGATGCTGCAAGTCACTGGGGTTATCCACATCGAGAGCAAGGCCGGGCAGCTGAAGGACCACACATGGCTTGCCGGTTGCGCGTGCCGCGGCAAGATGCGGTTTGAAGCTATCATTGCCGAAACGCAGGGGGAAAAGATCTGCGGGACGCCGAAAAACCGCATTGGTGCCGCGGCCATCAGCCGCGGGCGCCAGTACTGATCCGGTTTCTGGAGCATTCTCAAGAATCTGTTGCAGCTCGCTCGAATGAATCATTGGAACATCCGCGGGAATCACCAGCGTGTA
>JASIEN010000503.1 GCA_030045935.1 Candidatus Sulfotelmatobacter sp. | reverse complement strand
ACCCCGGTCAGTTATGACGGACGGTTTCTGGGTATGATCGGCGCGGTCGTCGATTTGCAATTCCTGATTCGCCGCCTGCAAGAGGCTAGTGGCGGCGGACTTATTCCCTACGTAGTCGACGCCCAGGGACGCCTGGTTGCCGCCGGCACAACCAAGTACGTGACCGGGCAGGACATGAAGAACCTGGAAATCGTCCGCAATTTTGTCGACCAGGGCGCCAAGGCACAGTTGGCTGCAACCAAGGAATTCACGGTTCACCAAGGCAAAGACAATATTCAGATGCTGGGCACTTACAGCCCGGTTCCTTCGCTCGACTGGGCCGTGGTGGTGCAGAAGCCGCAAGACGAGGCCTACCGCGACGTCATCGAGATGCAGCGCAAAGGCCGCCTTCTCGCATTATTGGCCGTCCTGGTAAGTATCTTCGTGAGTATTATTGCCGCCCGCAGAATCACTAATCCCTTGCAAATCCTGGCGCAAGCCGGGCGAGCGCTGGCGCGGGGCGATTTCTCACAGCGCGTCCACCTGCGTAGCCGCACCGAGATCGGCGAACTGGCGGAGACTTTCAACGTCATGTCGAGCGAACTCGAGCAGTTCGTCGAAGACCTGAAACGGGCTGCCGAAGAAAATCGTGCGCTATTCATTGGATCGATCCAGATGCTCGCCGGCGCGGTCGACGAAAAGGATCCTTACACCCGCGGCCACTCCGACCGCGTGACCCGCTACTCGCTGATGATCGCGAAAGAGATGAAGCTGCCTCCTGAGTTTCTCGAAGTTTTGCAGATTTCCGCTCAGCTTCATGATGTGGGAAAAATCGGCATTGAAGATCACATCCTGAAAAAGCCCGGTGCACTTACCACCGAAGAATTTGAAGTCATGAAGACCCACACAACTAAGGGCGCAAACATTCTGCGCCCCGTCACGCAGTTGGCTGAGATGCTTCCCGGCATCGAGCTTCACCATGAATCTCTCGACGGCCGCGGTTATCCCTACGGACTTAAGGGCGATCAGATTCCGATGCTCGCGCGCGTGATTGCTGTCGCCGATACCTTCGATGCACTGACCACGAATCGCCCCTACCAGCATGCGCACACGCCCGACGAAGCCTTGAAGATCATTCAGAACCTTGCAGGAAAACGCCTTGACCCCGTCGCTGTGTCCGCCCTCCTGGCAGTCTATGGGCGGGGAGAAATTCGCATCCAGCGTGTCGCCTCGATTAAGCGTGTGGTTGCCCCGCAACCGGTCCCTGCCGCGCCCCAGCCCACAACCGCGGCCCCTCCTATGTTGGCACAAGCAGAAGATCCCAATCTCGAACGGACCCGTGTGTAGCCTGTGGCCTTGTCACGTCAATACTTCTGCCCTCGCCGGATGACTTAGCCGCGGGGTCCCATCGTCCACTGTTCTCCGCACCGCAACGTTCGAACGTCATCTCGCGGCCGCCGCTATAATCGAATTTCTAGGACTCTTCATGATTCAAACTCTATTCGGCAGCCTTGAAGAACAAAAAAAGCCGGGCGTGATCGAGCGCATGAAGCAGGCGGTCACGCGTACCCGCGAGAACTTGGCCCAGCGCATTGACGAGGTCGTCTCCTTGGGCAAAGAAATTGACCGCAATACCCTCGACGATCTCGAGGCCACATTGATCGGTGCCGATTTGGGGACGACAACAACGCAAGAGGTGTTAAACAAGCTTCGTGACAAAGCTGATCGCAAGCAAATCAGGGATGTCACGGAACTAAAGCGTCTTCTGAAAGAAGAACTGCTCGCCATCCTGAACGCGGCCAATACTCACCCTCCACGCCGCGTCGATGGCACGCCGGAAGTGATTCTGGTTGTAGGAGTGAACGGAACAGGCAAAACCACGACCATCGGCAAACTCTCACAGGTTTTCCGATCTGACGGCAAGACTGTTCTCCTTTGCGCAGCCGACACATTTCGCGCGGCGGCCATCGAGCAACTGGAAATCTGGGGCCAGCGCACAGGAACGGAAGTCATTAAGACCAAGCCGGGCGGCGATCCTGCTGCGGTTTTGTTCGACGCGTTGCAAGCGGCAAGCGCTCGAAAAACCGATTACGTTATCGTCGACACTGCCGGCCGCCTGCACACAAAAACCAGCCTTATGGCCGAGTTGGAAAAGATGCGTCGCACGGCGCAACGGATCATTCCCGGGGCTCCGCACGAAACATTGCTTGTCATGGACGCCACTACAGGTCAGAATGGATTGCAGCAGGCGCGATTATTCACCCAGTCCGCCGGTGTAAGCGGAATCGTGCTCACCAAGCTCGACGGGACCGCCAAAGGCGGAGTAGTTGTGGCCATTTCACGCGAATTGGGTCTGCCGGTGCGCTTCGTCGGCGTGGGCGAAAAAGTAGGGGATTTATTGCCCTTCGATCCCGAAGAGTTCGTCGATTCGTTATTCGAGTAATAGTTTTCGTTATGGAAAAAGCGAGGGACAAACGTTCGCGCTGGAAGATGCTGCTGGAATTCCTCCGCGGCCGCTTCGGGCGCAAACCGCCATCGTTTCCCGCCGACCCGTACGCGTATGTCACCGCGCCGTTAAGACACGGTCCCAAAGGCCGAAGCGGAGCGGCCGTGGCCGAAATCGAAGATGACTCGTTTCGGTCTTCTCCGCCACGTCAATAAGCGAGTTCACCAGCCGCACTTCCTCCGT
>JASIEN010000502.1 GCA_030045935.1 Candidatus Sulfotelmatobacter sp. | reverse complement strand
ATATAACACACCTTTCATCGCCGCGGGCAGAAGCGCTGCGAGAATCAAGCAAGTGCTGGATCACGTCCCGGGAATCGAAACCGCTGATTTTGAAATTGTGGAGACTGCCGGCACCGTCGACGATCTGGTGCATGTCTTCGAGGGCGCCAAGGTTGTTTGCAACACTGCCGGCCCATTCATCTACAACGGCCCCAGAGTCATCGAAGCGGCGCTGAAGGCGGGCTGTCACTACATCGATATTGGCGGCGAGCAGGCCTGGATTCGTGAAGTCGCCGAAAAATGGTGCGAAAAATTCCGGGAGCGCGGCCTTCTTGCCGCGCCGGCCACAGCATTCATGTGCGCGGTCAGTGACGCAGCCGCCAGGCTCTGTGTGGAATCCGGGGCGATTGATACGCTCGAAACCGTTACCATGTTTAAAGGCATTCCGACCTTTGGCTCGACGCAAACGATTTTTGCAGTCATTCAAACTGATGCTTATTATCTGGAACAGAATCAATACAAGGTTTGGCCTCGCGCCAGCCGTTACGACGTGGCCATTCCGGGCTATTTGCAAACTCAGTTGGCTCTTGCGTGGGGAGGTTTCCCGCAACCTGTTTGGTTCAAGGACCATCCGCAGGTGGCGAATGTGAAATCCATGGGCGGATTGCTCGACCGTCAAATCATGGAAGGCGTCGCGGCTACGGAAAAACTGTTTGAGGAACAGATTCGTCCCCTGCCCAAGGCAGAACGGGAAAAGAAACTTGCCGAAATGGCCAACGCGGTGCAGGCGGGAACGCCCCCTCGGGAAAACCCGCGCGAGCAGCGTACGATTGAAGTCGTGGTGGGCCGAGGCTCAACCGATTACGCACAGTGCGTGGTCTTCGGCACCTGTTGCTATCGTCAGACCGGATTGCTGCAGGCTTTTGCCGCGCACCACCTCGTTCATTCTGCTCCGCGAAAGGTTGGCTTTGCTTCACCCGCGGAAGCATTTGGACATCAGGAGATTCTGCGGGTTCTCGAAGAGCACGGGCTTGCCAAGGTTCGTCTAACTCACTGACCGGCGGAAATCTTGTCATGCGTGCCATCGACTATTTCGATAAGGGTGCGGAAGCCAATCTCGATCGCACGGCCATCATTGCTGGCGACGGATCGTGGTCGTATCGCGAGATGCGCGCCGCGACCTGGGATATCGCCCGTGCCCTGTGGGCGAGCGGATTGCGCGATCAGGAGCCTGCCGGAATTTACTCACACAACGACGCCCGAGTTCTGTTCTGCATGCTAGGCATTATGCGTGCAGGAGCCGTTTGGGTGCCAATCAATTACCGCAACGCCATAGACGCTAATGTCGAATATATGAACTACGTGGAAATGGCATGGTTGTTCTATCACAGCCAATTTTTTGATAGCGTCGCCGAAATTAAGCGGCGCGTGCCCTCCTTGCGCGGCATAATCTGCCTTGATCGAGAAGATGTTCGCGATGGCGAGAGTCTATCCTTGCAGTTGTTCATGCAACGGGGAGCGAGCGCGGAAGTTCCGGACTGGGGCGACGCTTATGGAAATCCTGATCGGCTCGCTGGACTGGTACCGACAGGGGGAACTACCGGTCCGGCAAAAGGCGTCCGTGTGAGCAACCTGGCGTTGGGCACGATGACAGAGCTGGCCACGCACTACTGGCGGGGCGATGTCGAACATCCTGTGTGCCTGAATACGGCCCCGCTGTCACACGCCGCGGGAGTGTTGGCATTCGTGATGTGTTCGGCGGGAGCAACACATGTCGTCATGCCCAGGTTCGATGCGCTGGAAGTGTTGCGCAATATTGAGCATCACCGCGTTACGCATCTCTATCTTCCTCCGACCGCCCTGTACAACTTGCTGGCACATCCACAGGTGGGCGAGTTTGATTACTCAAGTCTGCGCGGTTTTCTTTTGGCGGGATCGCCGGTGGCACCCGACAAATTGAAGAACGCAGTGGAAATTTTCGGCCCATGCATGTGCCAGTCCTATGGTCAGACGGAAGCCCCGATGATCCTGACCTTTCTCGATTCCAAGACCGTTGCGGCAGCGGCCGCGGGCGATCATCCAGAACGTCTCGCCAGTTGCGGCAAACCCACCATGGCCGTGCGCCTCGCTATCATGGATGAGGCGGGCCGAATTTTGCCGCCGGGTGAACGCGGAGAAATTGTGGCGCGCGGTTCGCTCATCTGTGGCGGTTATTACAAGATGCCTGAGGCCACTGCGGAGATCCGCACCCACGGCTGGCACCACACCGGCGATGTCGGCTACATGGACGAAGAAGGCTACGTCTACATCGTGGACCGGAAAAAAGACATGATCATCTCCGGTGGCTTTAACGTTTACTGCGCCGAGGTCGAAGCGGGAGTGATGGCGTTGCCCGAAGTCCACGAGTGCGCCGTGATTGGGATTCCCGATGACACATGGGGAGAGGCGGTCAAGGCGTTCGTCGTGCTTCGCCCTGGGGCATCCGTCAGCGAAGCGAAAATTATTGCGCACTGCAAACAGAAGCTGGGGGGAGTAAAAGCTCCGAAGTCTGTCGAATTCTGCGCTGAAATTCCCAAAACCGCCGCCGGCAAGATCGACCGAAAGAAGATGCGTGCGCGGTACTGGGAACACGCCGAACGGCAAGTGCATTAGGAGCTCGCGGGGGCGTCATCCTGATAGCCTGAGGAATCCATCCGTGCCAACCATAATCGTGCCCAAATCCGGCGGCGTCACCAGCACCAAGGCTGTCGTGTCACGCTGGCTGAAACGCGAAGGCGATCATGTAAAAGTCGGCGACCCGCTGGTAGAACTGGAAACCGAAAAAATCAGCTACGAGCTGGAATCGCCTTTCGGTGGCATACTTACAAAGCTGCTCGCGCACGAAGCTGCCGAGGTCCCGGTCGGAGGCGCGCTCTGCGAAATTGCAGAATCGGCCCCAAATACAAGAGTGAAGAAGCCTGCCGCTAAAGCGAAGAACTAGGAGGCACGGAAATGCGAAAAAAGACGGCGAAGAAATCCGCCCGGCGAAAAGCGAAAACCAACGGCGATCAGCTGCGCTGGATGTACACGCAGATGGTTCGCATCCGTGAATTCGAAGAGGCCGTGAAGCGTGTTTTCATCGAGCACCCCGGTGTCATCCGCGGACATTCTCACCTGGGCGACGGCGCTGAAGCCAGTATTGTCGGCGCACTCTCCACACGCCACGACAGTGATTTCGTGATGCCGAGTTACCGCTGCCACGGATACCCGATAGTTCTCGGAACTCCGCTGCGCAACATGATGGCGGAGGTTTTTGGCCGGCGCGATGGCTTATGTCACGGCTTCGGGGGCTCCATGCACCTTGCTGACCCCTCGCGGTATTTTCCGGGCACCTCTGGCATCATTGGGCAGAGCATCGCTCATGCGACAGGAGCGGCTCTCACAGCGCAAGTAAAAAAAAGCGGTCAGATCGTCTACTGCTTCTTTGGCGACGGCGCTTCGAAACAAGGTGCGTTTTTCGAGTCACTTAACATGGCCGCAGTGTGGAAGCTTCCGATCCTATACGTTCTCGAAAATAATCAATATCAGGCGTACACGCACTTCAGCCTGGAGGATGCCAATGCCGTCGCCGGCGATCCGCTGTCGAAAAAAGCGGCAGCGTTCAGCATTCCCGGCGCAACGGTTGACGGCACGGACCCGGAAGCCGTGCGGAAAGTTGTCGCCAAAGCGGCCGATCGTGCGCGCGCCGGTCACGGCCCCAGTCTGGTCGAAACAAGATTCTATCGGCTGAGCGCGCACGGTAATGTAATCACCGTTCCGCCGCTGCCGACGCAATTTCCCGAGCACGAAGCAGTCGCCGTCTATGGCAACCGCAAGGAATTCGAGCAGTGGAAAGCCAAAGATCCGATCAAGAAGTTTCGCACACGACTTGTGAAAAATGGCCTGCTCACCGAAGCTTCGGCGAAGCGCATTGAAGCTGCCGCCCGCACTGAGGTTGAGGATGCAGTACGGTTCGCCCTCGCAAGTCCGCTGCCCGAGCCAGAAGAGGCCTTGCAATACGTTTACGCGTAGGAGAGAGACATGGCCAAAGAAATGATGTACGCCGATGCCATCGCCGCTGCGATCATCGAAGAGATGCAGCGCGACTCCAATGTGGTCTTCTATGGCCAGAATATGGCCATGACCGAGCGCGATCCTATGCTCAAGAAGTTCGGTAAAGAGAGGGTGCGAATCG
>JASIEN010000501.1 GCA_030045935.1 Candidatus Sulfotelmatobacter sp. | reverse complement strand
GATAACGCTAACCGTGTGCTCGCGACGCTTTCGCCGCACGATGGCAAGGCTCCAACGATGCCCCCTGGCGGACCCTATTGGAGTCAGGCTCAGCTGGCGTTATTCACGCAATGGCAGAAGGACGGATATCAGCCGTAAGCTGTTTTGCTCAGCGGGAGCGTTTCACGATTCCGTACAGCCGTCAGGCCTCACGATCATTTGGTCTTGCGCGGCGGAGCCAAGGCGACCGCGGATTCTGAGGTGAGATAAAGGAACGTAAAAGTTTCCTGCAAGTAAAGACGAACCTGCTTGTCATTGTGACTGAGGTAGCCGATGGAGGCGTCCTGGCCGATGTGAAGGTCAAGATCACCGCCGCGGGTGGTGACGACAAAAGCGCCGTCAATGGCCGGGGCCCAAATGATTTCGCACTCAGCCAGGCGTTTCACGTGTTCGAGGACCGGATAACCATAGTCGCTGGTTTCGGCGAGTTCCGTATAACAGTCTGCACCCAGCAGGATGGAATAAGGACCGTTGACGCCCACAAGGCGCAACTGACTAAGCGCTTGCGCGAAGGCCTCCGGATATTTGCGCACGTCGGCAGGAAGAGATTTCTTGGGATTACTGGTGCCCTGGCGGACGCCGACGATTCCGGCGGCGGAGTAACCTTCGAAGATAGCGCGGTCTTCGGCAAAGGCAAGCTTGCGCGCGGCGTCTTTTGCGGGTTGCCAGTCAGAATCATTCGCGCCGCGCTCGACGTCGTCAATCATCTGGCGATCGAGTTCAAAGGGGACGCGCAGCTCGGCGAGAGCCTTCACTTGGCGTTGCCACACTATGACGCCGTCTTCGGGCTTGGCGATTGTGGCGAGGTGGCCTGTGCCTACCGCTGACAGAGCAGTACCCCCCGGACCATGCAGGTCCACAACGCGGCGGCCGGCCAGATAGCGCTTGATGGTGCGCGAAGTCTCTTCTTCGATTTGCGCCCACGCCGCATCAGAAATCGGAGCCAGCTCGCGATGCAGGTTATTCATGAGGACGTTCTCCTTTCAGGGAACCAATGCCGAGCGAACCATCCTTGGATGGCCCGATCGCAGGGGAAGTTTCAACGTGGGCCGAGGCTGCCGCGACCGTCTGTGAGCCCGAGGATGCAGAGGGCGCAGGCTGGTCGGGGGACACGTTATCAAGAAACGTGACGGTCGGGGTGAAAAACAGATTTCCGGTGATCGCGGTACTGAAATCGAGGATGCGGTCGTAGTTGCCCGGCGGGCGGCCGATGAACATGTTGTCGAGCATTTGCTCAATAGTCCGGGGCGAGCGGCTATAGCCGATGAAATAGGTGCCGAATTCGCCGTGGCCAGGGCGGCCGAAGGGCATGTTGTCGCGCAGAATTTTAATTTCCCTCCCATTTTCTTCGATGGTATTGAGGGCGTTGTGAGCAAAAGTGGGCTTGACGGAGTCGTCGAGCTCGATGTCGGAAAGTTTCTTGCGGCCGATGATGTTTTCCTGGGCTTCGACAGGAATCTTGTTCCAGGCATCGAGATTGTGAAGATACTTTTGCACGATGACGTAGCTTCCGCCGGCGAAAGTAGGATCCTCGTCACCAATAAAGACGGCATCGGTGGCCAGGGTGCCTGTGGGATTTTCGGTGCCGTCGACGAAGCCGAGGAGATCGCGTTCGTCGAAGTAGCGGAAGCCCTGGACTTCATCCGCGGTGGTGACGGCGCCTTTGAGGCGATCCATGATTTGCGCGGCGAGCTCGAAACAGAGATCCATATGCTTGGCGCGGATGTGAAAGATGAGGTCGCCGGGCGTGGAGACTGCATGGCGCGGCCCGGACTTGATTTCACGGAAGGAATGAAGTTCGGCTGGACGCGGCGAACCAAAAAGGCGATCCCAAGCGTCGGAACCGATGCCCATTATGCAGGAGAGAGAGCCTTCGAGGGAACGAAAACCGACGCTGCGCAGAAGCGCCGAGAGATCCGCACAGAGGGAAAGGACAGGAACGCGATTTTCCTCGCCGGCATTGATCGTGACGACAAGAAAAATTGCGGCCTTTGTGAGTGGAGCGGCGACCGGCTGCTGGACAGTTAACACCGCCGATGCTTGCGTGGTCAGGGATTCGGATGCCATGGGAATTTCTAGCTGCGGCAACGGAATGCTATTAAAACAAACTCCAGCGGAATCTTTCTACTATGCCGGACGCGAGATGCCAAACCTTTTCAGCGTTCTCGAGTCCAGTCTGACCCGGACGCCACCGCGATTAAGCCAGAAGTCACAGACGCAGTCCATTGGACGAAGGTATCGCCAACCCATACCATCGTCTAATTGTTTTGCGGCCCAGCTTAATGGCCTAATGGATGGCCAACACAGAATTTCGGCGTAAGATATCCCTGAGGTGTACATCGAGATGGCAAACGAAAGGAGAGGTATGTCTATTTCTTCAGCACGTTGGAGCTTGATGGCGGTTCTTTTGCTGTTGGTGGGGGTCGCAAGCTGGCAGGTCGCGTCGGCCCAGGACGACGTGATCCATGTTCTTTCAGGCGTTGTGAAGCACGTTGACAGGGCTGGGAAGACGGTGATCGTGAAGACAGGCGACGGTGTCGAACACACAGTGAAGTGGACGGACAAGACGACCTGGGATGCAACCAAGGAATCGGGCAAAGGCATTAAGGAGGGTTCTAAGGTTTCCGTGAAATATACGGAAAAGGCCGGCGAGAAAACGGCTGTCGGGGTCAAAGATATTGGGAAGGACATTGACAACGCGGCTCATTAAGAGCGTCGAGGACAGCCCTTCCTGTACTGCGACGCTTGCCGCGAGTTCTGGAAAACAAGCAAACGCAACGCGGTTTTTCTTGAGGTCTAAGATCTGAGGGCGGCGGACTGCCATCACCTCTCCACTGTAATCTTTTGTTTAGGTGAACCTTCTGGAAAGTCGTCAG
>JASIEN010000500.1 GCA_030045935.1 Candidatus Sulfotelmatobacter sp. | reverse complement strand
GGAATCCGAGCTTTTGCGCCATCTCATCCGCAACGATGCCCGCGTCGTCTCGCGCAAACAGATTTTGGAAGAGGTGTGGGACTTGCATGAAGACACCGATACACGCGCTATCGATAATTTCATCGTCCGTCTCCGGCGTTATATCGAGGATGATCCCGCCCAGCCTCGGCATCTCCTGACGGTGCGCGGCATAGGATATCGTTTCGTTGCCAATCCAGAGAGCAAATAGTCTTGGGAAAGATCGAGAACAAACTGGTCGCGGTCCGATCTTTTACTGATATCTTGAACATGCTCTTCGATGCGGTAGTATTTCGAGTTAATCTGCGCGGGGAGGTAGCCCATGGATTCGCCCAGTCGACGGCAACTCAAAGACGAAATCAATAAAGCCAATGAGCAGGAGCACGATCTAGCCAAATGGAAGCTCGCCGTTGCAGCCGCGCTCGGTGTAGCTGCTTTTGGAATTACGAAGGACAGCCAACCAAGCCATTGGCTTCTGCTGCTGGTCCCCTTCGTTTGTGCCTACATTGACCTGTATGCCTACCAATATCAGCTTCGCATTATGGCACTGGCGCAATTTCTTCGCCGCGATCAACCCGAGGATGATCCGGTGTTGCGCCAATACGAATTGGCTTGCCTGAATTGGCGCAACAATGGAGCCTTCTCGCTGGGAACAGGTGCCGGACTTGGCAGCAGCATTCTCGCGTCCGTGGCTGGACCGATATTTTACTTTCTCGTTCCCAAAAGACAACCGGATTCGCTTCTGGTTCCGACCTGCTGGGCAGTGTACATTTGGCTGTTTGGCCTGTTTCTTATCATCTTCCTGTATGTGTATTTTCGGCTCGGTGTCAAGAAAATTGAAAGCTGAGGAGGGAGGAGTAGCTACACACTGGGACGCCAATGCGAGCCTTGCCAGATATCCAATCGTTTCCTACCGACCTGTGGTGTGTGGGGCCCCTTCTTGATCCAAATCCATAACCAACACCTCAGAGCCATGATCAAACCCGAATACTCGGTCACGGAGATTCGTGACATTCGCGCGTTCCTCGAGACCGGGGGCACGCTCAATTTCCCCGCATTGCCGAATGGCCTCTTCCCAGCGGCGACACTAAGCAGGGAAAAAAGTTACACGGGCTATTCGTACGTCTGGGTGCGCGACAACGTTCACATTGCGCATGCCCTCTTCAGGGTGGGACGTATCCAAGCGGCGGTCAAGAATCTCCGCAGCCTGATGAAGTATTTCATCAAATATCGCAAACGATTCGATGACATCATTCAAGGCCGCGTCGATCCAAACATTCCTATGAACCGACCTCAGATAAGATTTAACGGTCGGTCCCTGACAGAAATAAAGGAAAAGTGGCCCCACGCGCAAAACGACGCGTTGGGATATTTCCTGTGGATGTTCTGCAAACTGGTGTACGAGTGTGCGTTGAACCCGAGCACCAATGAACTGAATATGCTGACTCTTTTCCCACGCTACTTCGAAGCCATTCAGTATTGGCAGGATGAAGACAGCGGACACTGGGAGGAGGCACGCAAAATATCTGCCTCGAGCATTGGAGTGGTGCTGGCGGGACTTACGGAGTTTAGGAAGCTGGCAGATAGCGGCCCTTTCCGCACCTCTGTCGGAACACACGCTGTCCGCGACATTGTTGATCGGCTCATCCAACGCGGTCGGCGCGCGCTCCGACAGATACTGCCCTGGGAATGCATTCAACCCAACCCCTCCAAGCGCCGGCGGTACGACGCCGCCCTGCTGTTCCTTGTCTACCCGCTACAAATTGTCAAAGCTGAGATGGCAGACCGGATCCTGCAAGATGTCAAAAACCATCTTCAGGGTAGAATTGGCGTCCGCCGCTACCGAGGCGACTCCTATTGGGCTCCCGATTACAAGAAAAAGCTCAAACCGGCCGACCGCGCGGCGGAAGTAAGCGACGATATGTCGAAGCGCAACCGGCTGCTACCGCGGCGCGGAGAGGAAGCGCAGTGGTGCATTTTTGACCCCATTCTCTCGTGCGTCTTCGCCGTGAAGTTCAACAAAGAGCTGCTTACCGGGTTCCGCAGGAAAGAAATCGAATATCTGAACCGGTCGCTAGCGCAAATTACCGCCGCAGGCCTGGCCAGTGTGCCTGCTCTTCGCTGCCCGGAATTGTATTACCTCGCAAACGGCGAGTACGTTCCCAATGATCACGTGCCGTTGCTCTGGACCCAGGCCAACTTGATGCTAGCTCTGAAACTGATAGAGAAGGATCTCTCGTAACAGATAGGCGCCTCAAGCGGCTGTCTGCTGTCAAACCCAAGAAGTCAGCCCGGTTGCTAAGCTCGGCACAACTCAGCCAGCAACGCTTCCTGCTGGCGCCGCACCAACCGATCGATGCGGTCCAGGATCAGCTTGTAGATAAGAATTGAAACTCCAGCGAGCGCCAGCAGAACCAGCGTAGCAATCCACAAGCTGGCGTGTTGGCGTGCTAGCAGGAACACGGAGACTGCTATTCCAATTACAAAGAGTTGCAGCATGATGATAATGAGTGCGCTTGTTTGCGATGGCCGTTGGCCGCGGAACGAGGAAAAGTCAATCTTTTTCGGCCAATAAATGGAAAGCAGATTACCCGCCGTAAGGGTTAATGGCGCGGCGAAAAGCAGTCCGGCCAGAGATGCCAGCGCGATCTCCAAGCCAGGCCGCCCATAAAAATAGCCGACCACGATCCAGGCCAATAAAACCTCGAGCGCCAGGATGCCGGCATGGGTAAGGTTCTTAGCCAGCACAATCTGGCGGAAATTTACAGGAGAGGCGAAATAAAATTGCATCCCTCCGCCATCTCCGCCGAAACTGTTGCATACCAGATTGGTCAGCATCAGCAGTGTGTAAGCCGCCATTGCCGGGAATGCCATGTCAGGGGCACGCGAAAGGAACCCTCCCGCATGCTGGCCGGGAGTCGCAGCTCCAAAGCGAAAAATGAGCAGCACGAAAACCGGCATAATCAGATTCAGTAGCATGGGGCCGCTGCGCAGAATATAGCGGACTTCCTTCTCAAAGACCGCCGCCAGCGGCGGCGCGATCCCGGGCAAATCCCAACCCAGGCGCAGCGGTGGATCGCGCGGCAAAGCCGATGCGGCTACTGCCTCGCTCAAGTTTTCTCCACGATACTGCGCCTGCAAGCGCACGTGCAAGAAATAGCCAACCGCGAGCCCGTAAACAAAAAGTAGGGCCAGAGAACTGAGCGCCGCACCCACTCGAGGATAAATCGACTCCGCAATCGCATCTGCGGCTAATCCGGGCGGCAGAACTGCTTGCACGCCGACAACGACACTAACGAAGCCGCTCATTTCGTGCCGAGTCCCCTTTTCAAAGCGCTGCACGATTGGTCCGATCAATTGCATGCTCAGTATCAGCAGCAGGAATAGAATGCCCATGATCTCCCGCGTGCGGCGCTGTGCCAGCCAGCGCTCAAGCCAGGAGAAGACCACCTGCATGAAAAGCAGGTTGAAAGCGCAAAATATAAGAATCACCAACAACACCCATGGAAACAGCGCAGGTTTTGTGCAGGTGACGCCCAGTAGAATTCCAAACGCCCACAGGCCACCCACAGCTGTCGCCGGATCGAACGCGCCATAGCCGATCCGCACCAGAAAATAAGCTCGATAGCTCAGCGGAAAACGCAGCAGGTCCGACGAATCGGAGCCGGTGCCAAACGCTGTTGCCAGAATCGGAAATGCCTGCCAGAAAATAAAGATGAACCAGAAAAACGCTGCGAGGAATTTCGGCTGCCCTGCCGATATCATGAAATAGGCTCCCGCTCCCAGGCCGACCGCTCCCCCCAGACCTCCGATTATCAGCGCCAATCCCAATAGCATTCGTGAGAGCAATTCCATCTGCTCTCGCGGGGTGCGGAGCGAGTTCAAAAACATCCGCCAGCGCAATTCGGCGATTGCGGCCAACTGGCCGGAACGAAAACGCCCGAGCATTGTTAAGCCAGCCACGACAACTCCTGATCGCTGCTTCGCACGCCGCCTACTGTGCGGAGAAAAATCTGTTCCAGCGTCAGTTTTTCGCCTCCCGCTGCCGCGCCATCCTCCATTGGTGTTTGCGCCTCCACTCCTTGCCGTAGTTCCTCGAGCGACCCCTGCGCCACCAGACGCCCCTGATGAATGATGGCCACATGGCTGCAAAGGCGTTCAACAATCTCGAGCACGTGCGAAGTGAGAAAGATCGTGGCTCCGCGCGCAATCATGCCTTGTAACATGTTCTTCAACGTTCCGGCGGCGATGGCATCGACGCCTTCGAACGGTTCATCGAGGAATAGGACTCTGGGACCATGAATCACCGCCGCCGCCATGGCCAGTTTTTTCTGCATGCCATGTGAGTAATCCGTAACCAGCTTCCTTGGCTGATCGGCAAGCCGCATGAATTCGAGCAATTCGGCCGTGCGGCGGGCCGCGGTTTCACGGTCCAGGCCATACATGCGGCCGGCGAAGTTCAGAAATTCTGAGCCGGTGAGCCGCCCGAACAGCGCCATGCCTTCCGGCACGACGCCAATTTGCCGCTTCACTTCAACTGGGTTTTTCTCCAGATCAAGCCCGAGAATTTCGATGCTGCCCGCACTTGGCGCAAGCAGTCCCGTCAGCATCTTGATGGTGGTTGATTTTCCGGCACCGTTGGGGCCGAGAAACCCGAAAAACTGTCCCGGGGCCACTCGCAGATTTACATTATCGACCGCGGTTAGTTGGCCAAAGCGGCGGGTCAGGTTCTGCGTGCTGATGGTGGGCGCAGCGTCCATGAATTATCTGAATCTAGCACAGCAGAAAATCGTCCTCTCACGCCGGGCAGGCTAATCTCAGCTTTTCGCCGGGATGACCTCCTCTCAATGTAGAAACGCCCCAGCTTTCGCCAGGGCGTCGTTTTGGCAGAACTGCAACGGTTTAGAACAGATTCCACAAGAATTGGTTGTAGACGTCGTGGTGATATTGCACCTCGGGCGCTTTCACAATGGTCCCCAGCGCGCGCGGGCATCGATCGGCAGCGGTCTTTTTCAAATCCGCATAGCGGCTCTTCACATCCTCGCCCAGCAGTTTCGTCGTCCATTCCGACTTCATGAAGTTGTCGATGGCGTCATAGATGTTGTCGGGCAGATAGCGCTTCGCCGACCGCAGATTTTCAATCTTCGCCGCCTTGCCCTCGATGCCGGTGCGGAAGATCGAATACATCACCATGTAAGGATTGGCGTCAGGAGCCACTGCTCGCACTTCCGTTCGCATGCTGCGCTCATTACCGATCGGAATGCGCACCATGGCGCCACGATTGGTTGCGGAAGCGTTTAACTGGTTGGGTGCCTCGAAGTGCGGGTCCAGTCGCCGGTAAGCGTTCACACTGGAATTTAGCAGCAGGCAAATGTCGTTCCCATGCGTGAGCAGGCGATCGACAAACTCCCATCCCATTTTGCTGAGTTTCTCTTCGCCCTTTGGGTCCCAGAACAGATTCTTGCCGTCTTCGCTGATAGAAACGTTTGTGTGCATGCCGCTGCCGTTTACCCCCGCAACTGGCTTGGGCAGGAAGGATGCGGTAAGTCCCATGTTGGTCGCCACCTGGCGGCAGATCAGCTTGTAGAGCTGAATCTGGTCGGCGGCTGCCACCACTTCGCCGTACCCGTAATTGATTTCGAACTGCGAGGGCGCGACTTCGGGGTGGTCCTTCTCGTTCTGGAAGCCCATGGCGCGCTGCACTTCAGCAGTGGTGTCAATGAACGTGCGGAGCGCGTCGCCAGGCAGCGAGTGATAATACCCGCCGGTGTTGACGTACTCAAACCTGCCACTTTCATGAAAGCGCCGCTCCGCATCTGGGCCCTTGAAAAGAAAGCCCTCGATCTCATTGGCCGCATTCAGGGTATACCCTTTTTTCTTGTAGAGATCCTCGGCATAGCCTTTGAGCATGCCGCGGATGTCGGCAGAGTAGGGTGTGCCGTCTTTGTCGATGACATCGCCGAATACTAGAATTTTCCCGGGCCCGAAGACATCGGCCGGTCCCCAATAAAACGCCGCCCAATCAATGCCCAGTCGTAGATCACTCTCTCGCTGTGCCGTGAAGCCGCGAATCGACGAGCCGTCGAAGGTGAGGTTGTCAAAGCTCTTGATGAGAAATTTCTTATCGTAATCGAGCATGTGCAGTCGGCCCTCGAGGTCGCTGAAGAGTACCGTCAGGGCCTTGATCCGCTTTTCGTCCGTCAGATACTTCAGGCGCGCCTCCTGGATTTTTCCGATGGCTGCACGCTTTCGGCGCTGCTCCTTGGCCTCCAGATTCAAAGCTTCGAGTTCGTCATAAGTTAGTGCCAGAAAATTACGCAGGTCGTTAGACATGGATGTGCTTCCGTCTCCTATCTGTTTTCAGTAGAAAAATGTGGGTAAGCAAACGCACGGAACAGCGATTGAAATGACTGGAATTTCAACGTAAAAGGATAACGCGCGGGCGACCCGGCGACAATCGAAAAAGCTGATCGGCGGGATAAAAGAGTTTTATTCTCGCCATCTTGGGAAACCGGAAACGAAAGAACAGGGACATGCTCTCATTGCCGGTGGGCGGATGCCCCGGCGGCGATCTCACGCAGCGCACTGACGAATCCCTCGGCCGCGCCCGGATCGGACAGT
>JASIEN010000499.1 GCA_030045935.1 Candidatus Sulfotelmatobacter sp. | reverse complement strand
GCCAGCGACATTCACATCGAGCCATACGAAAAGGAATTTCGCGTACGCTTCCGCATAGACGGCGTACTGCAGTCGATCATGTCTCCACCCATGAAGCTGAAAGACGCCATCACGTCGCGCCTGAAAATTATGGCCAAGCTCGACATCAGCGAAAAGCGTCTGCCGCAAGACGGCCGCATCATGCTGAAGATGAACATTGGCGGACGCAAGAAGCAGCTCGATTTCCGTGTCAGCACGCTGCCGACATTGTGGGGCGAGAAGATCGTGCTGCGCTTACTGGATAAAGAGAATCTGCGCCTCGACATGACCAAACTTGGTTTCGAACCTGAGTCGCTGGTCAAGTTCGAGAAGGCCATTCTCAAGCCCTACGGCATGGTGCTGGTTACGGGACCCACGGGATCAGGCAAAACCAACACACTTTATTCGTCGATTGCACGGTTGAATCAGCCAGACACAAACATCATGACCGCCGAGGATCCGGTCGAGTTTCAACTGGGGGGCGTCAACCAAGTGCAGATGAAGGAGCAGATCGGGCTGAACTTTGCCGCTGCCCTTCGTTCTTTCCTTCGTCAGGACCCCAACATCATTCTGGTCGGCGAAATCCGCGACTTCGAAACCGCGGAAATCGCAATCAAAGCCGCGCTCACCGGTCACCTGGTTCTATCGACTCTGCACACAAACGGCGCTCCGGAGACGATCACGCGACTTATGAACATGGGCATCGAACCATTTCTTGTTGCGACATCGGTCCACCTGATCTGCGCGCAGCGCCTGGTACGGCGAATTTGCAAAGAATGCACTGAAACCGTCGAAGTTCCGGTTCAGACGCTGATTGAAGAAGGTTTCACACCCGAAGAAGCCAAGACGGTCAAGATCCAGAAAGGCAAGGGCTGCGGCACCTGCAATAACACGGGTTACAAAGGGCGCGCCGGTCTCTATGAAGTCATGGAGGTCGATGACGAAATCAAGGAACTCGTTCTGGTGGGTGCATCAGCAGTCGAGTTAAAAAAGAAAGCGATCGAGCGCGGCATGATCACGCTGCGCCGCAGTGGCTTGATCAAAGTAGCTGCGGGCATCACAACTTTGGAAGAAGTGGCCCGCGAAACGATTCACTAAAGCCGTGAGTCCCGAGTTCTGAGTCGTGAGAAACCGGCTCGGGACTAAGGACTCGGGGCTAAGAACTGACGAGAGGGAATTTTGCTATGGGTCTGTCCTTAAGCGATCTGCTGAAACGGATGCTGGAGATGAACGGCAGCGATCTTCACATCACCACCAACTCGCCGCCGCAGATTCGCGTTCACGGCCATCTGGTTCCGCTTGATCTTCCGCAGATGACGCCTGCCGAGACGAAACAACTGGCCTACAGCGTCATGACCGATTCGCAGAAGCATCGCTTCGAAGAGAGCCTGGAGCTCGACTTCTCTTTCGGTTTGAAAGGCCTGGCACGATTCCGCGCCAATGTTTTTAACCAGCGGGGCGCGACGGCTGCCGTTTTTCGTCTAATTCCGTTCGAGATTAAGTCTTTCAACCAGCTTGGCCTTCCGCCCGTTGTCAGCAAGCTTTGCGACAAGCCGCGCGGCCTGGTGTTGGTGACTGGTCCCACTGGTTCCGGCAAGTCGACCACGCTGGCCGCCATGATCGACAAGATCAATAGCGAACGCCACGATCACATCCTCACTATTGAGGACCCGATCGAATTCGTTCACATGAACAAGAACTGTGTGGTCAACCAGCGCGAGTTGCACGCGGATACGAAGAGTTTTTCCGATGCGCTCCGTGCCGCCCTTCGTGAAGATCCCGATGTGGTTCTGATCGGCGAAATGCGCGACCTGGAAACCATCGAATCTGCGCTGCGCATCGCCGAAACCGGACACTTGACGTTCGGCACGCTGCACACGAACTCGGCAACGTCAACCATCAACCGTATCATCGACGTTTTTCCTGCCCACCAGCAGCCGCAAATTCGCGCTCAGCTTTCGCTGGTGCTGGAAGGCATCATGTGCCAAAGCCTGCTGCCGACGACCAGCGGCAAAGGCCGTTGCATGATCATGGAAGTTCTTATTCCCAACGCGGCCGTTCGCAACCTGATCCGCGAAGACAAAATCCACCAGGTTTATTCCGCCATGCAGTCGGGCCAGGATAAGTTCGGTATGCAGACATTTAACCAGGCGCTGGCGACGGCCTATTTTCAGAAACAGATTTCGCTGGAAATTGCTCTGCTGCGCTCCAGCAATCCAGAGGAGTTGCAGGAAATGATCAATCGCGGCGCCAGCCTGTTGAATCGCCCGACGACAACTTCATCGATGATGGCGAAAAGTGCAGGAGCACCTGCGAAAAGGTAGAGATGTTCAGCGTGTAGAAATGACAAAAAAGGCAGAAGGAAGAAGGAAAAGTGCAGAAGTGATGGTGACAGATTTACCTCTGCATTCTCACTTCTGACTTCTGCGAGTACCAGAGAGGGCCAAAACTATGCCAGTTTTCACATTTTCCGGCAAGGATGCATCCGGGCAGAAAATTTCCGGGGAACGCGTCGCACCAAACAAACAGACACTCAGCCAGCAGTTGAGGCGCGAGCGCATTACTCCGGGCGCAATTCGCGAAAAAGGCAAAGAGTTCGTGATGCCCACATTTGGTTCGGGCACAGTCAAGGTTAAAGAAATTGCCATCTTTTTTCGCCAATTCTCGGTGATGATCGATGCCGGTCTGCCGCTTGTCCAGTGCTTGGAGATTCTGGCCGCGAATCAGGAGAACCAGACGTTTCAAAAAATTCTGACGGGCGTTCGCACGACCGTCGAAGGTGGCTCCACGCTGGCCAACGCAATGCGCCAATATCCGAACACCTTCGACGATCTCACGACCAATATGATCGAAGCGGGAGAAACCGGCGGTATTCTCGACATCATCCTTCAGCGCCTGGCGACCTATGTCGAAAAAGCCGTTCGCCTGAAGGCAGCCGTCAAATCCGCGCTGATTTACCCCGTCGCTGTGGTCGTAATCGCCGGTTTGATTGTCGGCGCTCTGCTCAAATTCGTGGTGCCAATTTTCACGAACCTGTTTGCCGGACTGGGTGTCGCCCTGCCTTTGCCCACGCGCATGACCATAGGTCTGAGCCATTTCGTGTCCAGTTTCTGGTGGGTCGTTATCGGAGGTGGAGTTGGGCTGGTGTTCGGGATCAAGCAGATTCGCAAGCACCCGCAGGGGCGTTATTACTTTGACAAGGTGCTGCTTTACCTACCCGTCATCGGTTCACTGTTGCGCAAGATTGCCGTGGGTCGTTTCACCCGCACGCTGGGCACATTGATTACTTCCGGTGTGCCGATCCTGGAAGGCCTGGCAATTACGGCTCGTACATCCGGCAACGCCGTGCTGGAAGAAGCTCTGATGAAAGTGCGAAAGGCGATCGAAGAAGGCCGCACCATCGTTGACCCCCTGAAGGAATGTGGCGTGTTTCCCAACATGGTGACACAGATGATCGGCGTCGGCGAAGCTACCGGCGCCATGGACAGCATGTTGCAGAAGATCGCTGACTTCTACGAGGAGGAAGTCGATGCTGCCACCAGAGATATGTTGGCTATGCTGGAGCCCTTGATCATCGGCTTCCTTGGCTTGACCATCGGCGGAATCGTCATTTCGCTCTATATGCCGCTGTTCGCCATGATCGCCAAGTTGGCTGGGTAAAAGCCATCGGGACAATGTCTCCCTGACTTGACGGCAGCGAGGAAATTCAGCCCACGGCCGCAGATTCGAGGGGTACGGCTGTGGGCGGAGTTTTGCGGGACGAGCCATTTTCCGCAAACCGCGAAAGGAACATCGGCCTCGTCTCTGACGAACTTGTAGAACCACATGCAACCCACATTGGACGAGCGAAATTGGTTAGCCTGGCTGGTCAAGGTTCGGGTTTTGATCCTGACTTTCCTGCTCGGAATCCAGTTGACCATTGTGCAGTTGACGCCTACCCATATTCCCCTACGCCTGTTCCTCAGCACCATGTTGTTGTGGTATGTGCTCTCACTTCTGTTCGTCATCCTGATGTCTTTCTGGCAGGAGCACCGGCTGCAGGCAGCCATGCAAGTGTTGACCGATCTGATCATGGTCAGCCTCGTGGTGCATGAAACCGGCGGCTGGGATAGCTCACTAAATGTTCTTTATCCACTGGTGATCATCGTGGCCGGCATCCTGCTGCCGCGCGTTTGGTCATATCTTATTGCGGCGCTCGCATTCATCCTCTATGGCGCGGTGCTCGAACTCAGTTACTACGGGATGGTCAGATCCTACGGCAACACTCATCCCGAGTTGAAGGCTCTTCAGGCAATCATCTTCGTGCACCTGTTCGCCTTTCTGGCCATAGCTTTCCTGGCAGGACAATTGGCCGCGAAGCTGCGGCAGGCAAGCGTGCAACTGCAAAACGCGAGCGGAGCACTGGAAGATCTGCAGATTCTGCACGAAAACATCATCCAATCCATCAGCAGCGGATTGATCACCACCGGCCTGGATGGCCGCATTACGCTGGTCAACAGCGCCGCGCAGAAATTTCTCGAGCGGCCCGCCGCGCAACTGCTTGGCCAACCCGTTGCCACGCTGTTTCTTGATCCGTTGCCGAATGCCGAGTCGCAGTCGCACTCGGAGGTTCGCTGCGATACGGCAACCTCGTTTCGCAAGACTTTTCGGGTCCGAGTTGCGGCGTTGAACGTACCTGATCGTGGTTTGCTGGGGTATGTGTACGCGCTTGATGACCTTACAGAAGTTCGCCGCCTGGAGCGCGAAGTTCGTATGCAAGATCGTCTTGCCGCGGTCGGTCGTCTCGCGGCCGCGATTGCTCACGAGATTCGCAATCCGTTGACCTCTATTGCCGGCTCCGTCAGCATGCTTTCCGGAGTCCCTGACCTCAGCGACGAACACCGGCACCTTCTCGACATCGTCACTCGCGAGTCGCAGCGCCTTAATAGCATCATCACCGATTTTCTGGCCTATTCCCGCGGCAAGCAGTACCGCTTCGAAAAGACCGACCTTCTCCCACTGCTCGAAGATACCCTCACGCTCATGCGCAACCGCATGGCGACGGAAAATACTGGGATCTCGGTAGAGAGCCATTTCGCGGTTCACGAAGCCTGGGTGCTCGCCGATGGCGACCGCATCAAACAGGTTTTCTGGAACATCGGTGAGAACGCAATTCGCGCCATGCGTAACGGTGGAACCCTGCGTGTGGACATCGAGCCAACATCGGAAGAATGGCAGATCAGCTTTGCCGACACCGGATCGGGCATGACGCCACAACAAACCGAAAAAATCTTCGAACCTTTCCAATCGAACTTCGAAGGCGGCACTGGTCTGGGGCTCGCCGTCGTCTATCAGATCATGCAGGCGCACGAAGGCAAGGTCTGGGCACGCTCCAGGCCTGGACAAGGCACAACCTTCATTTTGCGCCTGCGCCGTTTCGATGCCGAAAGAACGGTTGAAAAATCGGTTGCCCCGGCGTCGGAAATGACAGCCGCATTGCCATCTTCGGCGCCGCTTGCCGCAGCGGCCGCAGAAGGGGGGCGGCATGGCTAACATTCTGGTGTGCGACGACGAGCGCTCCATCTGCGAAATGCTGGATATTGCGCTGCGCCGCGACGGTCATCGCGTGGAAACGGTCAATTCCGGACAGGCTGCAAAAAGCAAGATTGATGGCAATCTATATGACGTCATTATTACTGACATCAAGATGCCTAACATCGATGGCATCGAAGTCCTGCGCCACGCCCATCGCGTTTCTCCCGATTCTCCGGTCGTTTTAATCACTGCCGTTGATGATTACGAAGCCGCGGTTGAGGCGGTGAAAGCCGGGGGCGCGTCTGATTACATTCGGAAGAGTCCCAGCCTTGTCGACGAGATCAGGCTGACGCTGGCTCGGGTTCTGGAAAGAGCCGCGCTCAGCAAACAGAATTTTGCCCTTCGGCGCGACGCCGCCTCCCACAACTCGCTGGAGAACATCATCGGCATCAGCGCCGCGATGGAAAAATTGAAGCAGACCGTTCGCACAGTGGCTTCGACCGCGAGCACGGTTTTGATTCACGGGGAAAGTGGCACTGGCAAAGAGTTAGTGGCGCGGGCAGTTCACATCTGTTCTCCACGGGCGGCCGAACCTTTCGTGTCGGTAAACTGCGGGGCATTTCCAGAGACTCTTCTGGAAAGCGAACTATTCGGCTATGTAAAGGGAGCTTTCACCGGCGCCACACAAAACAAGAGGGGATTATTTGAAGTGGCGGGCGGCGGCACGATCTTTCTCGATGAAATCAGCGAAATGACGCTGGCCATGCAGGTCAAGCTGCTGCGTGTTCTGCAGGAGCGCACGGTGCGCCCCGTCGGGGGTACAAGCGAGATTCCCATCGATGTTCGTGTCATCGCGGCTACCAATCGTGATCTCGAAAAAGCCGTTGCGGAAAACCTGTTCCGGGAAGACCTTTACTATCGCCTGAATGTGATTCCCATCCGGGTCCCTAATTTGCGCGAGCGGCGAGAAGACATCAAACTCCTGGCAAATCATTTCCTGAAAAAGTACGCGGCCGCCGCGAACCGCAGCATCTTGCGGATGGAGAAAAAATCGCTCGAGGCGCTGTGCGGATACGATTGGCCGGGCAACGTCCGCCAACTGGAAAACACAATCGAGCGTGCCGTTGCTTTGGAGACGTCAGACGAATTACACGTGGAGCTGCCGGTGGAACGGCCGAAGGCCCGCGCCGCCGCTGCCGGCACAGGGGAGAGCGTTGAAATTGCACCGGATGCAGTCCTTCCCGCGGGCGTAGGGATGGAAAGTTATGTAGCCAAGATCGAACGCGCTCTCTTGCAGAATGCCCTGGAAAAATCCAACGGAGTACAGACCAAGGCCGCTGATTTGCTCGGGATCTCTTATCGGTCGTTCAGGCATTTGATGAAGAAGTACGAGTTGTAAGCTAACAGCTAACTCTTCTTCAACTGCTGCTTCCACCCCAACACGCGTGCTTTTGCGCCTTCGGCTTCGGCCTCCGCAATCATCCCTTTCCTTTGGTAGAGAACCGACAAACTGGTGTGCGCGAGAACGTCATCGGGATCCAACTCAGCGATCTGTTTCGCAATCGCAATCGCCTCGTCGTAGCGTTGCAAGCCCTGCAAGGCTCGCGCCAAGCCGTGCAGAGCATCTGTGAATTTAGGGTCGATGGCCAGCGCTTCCTGATAAGAGCGAACGGCATCTTCGAGTTTCCCGTCGGCCATTAAATCCAGCGCGGCGTAGTAAAGTTCTTCAGCTTTCTGGCGCGCTTCGGCATCGGACATGGTGGGAAATCCGGAAGGAAGCAGGATTCTAACATGACGTGAAACTCTCTTGTCCCGCGAAACGGTATCCTCTGCGATGCGCTCCGGTGATCGGGGTTGGTTCTCCAGGCGATAAATTT
>JASIEN010000498.1 GCA_030045935.1 Candidatus Sulfotelmatobacter sp. | reverse complement strand
GCCATCGCGCAGCGCCTGCGGTCTCCACACTAAAATCAAGCCATTGCGGCAAGAGCCAGAACCAGAGGGAGAAAAATAATGCACCTACGGTGAGCGAGGCGAGTGTGGTCGGCCAGTTATGTCGCTGTCGAGCTGATGGAGTCTCTGCCTGCAGGTTTGCCATAACCCCTCCTCCGTGCTCGTCTTACCGCGGAGAGAAATATGAGCAATTCTCCGCCGCTCACAGTTCCGGTTCGCCCAATAGCGGCTTGGCTCCGGACATATCGCACACGTCGACCACGTGAGCCAAGTCTGCAAACGGAACCTGGCCCGCTCTTAACAAAACGACTCGATCGCTCTGGTTCTGCAAGGCCTGCTCTAATACGTGCTGAAGTCCCTTAAGAGCAACCTTTTGGTTGTTCACGGTCAGAGTAGGAGATCCCTGACCGGGATCGATACGAACAACCACCGATGCTGACCTGGATTCCAGCTTAACCCACAGTGGTATTCCGGCGGGAGGTATGGGGAGTGATGGTGGTGGCGCCGGCAAAGCGGTCAGCAGAAAAACCCGCCAGAAGCGCGCCCGATGCGCAACCTCGAGAACATCTTTCAGGCTGTCGAGAGGAGACCCGGCGTCAGCCTTTATATAGAGCTGCCGTTCACGGTTGTGACCGCGATTGTTCATCGTTTCAAGCAAGCTCTCGGGAGTGACGGGTTCTTCTCCAAAATACAAATCGCCGTTTGCGGTTATAGTTACAACCCAAGCATCCGGGCTATCCGCATCCGGCAGCATTCCTGCCCCGGTCGTAACCGCCAGCTCAACGTGAATCCCGCGCTGCAGCGGTGATTGCGCAAACGCTGCACCGGCCACGCCCAGCACTACGAGCCATACTGCAATCATGTTCCTCATGTTCTTACTCCTTATCGGTGCATTCCAGTTCGATCTGTCAAGGTTTCGCTCCGCCGAGTGATGCAGTTGCTAAACTGCCCCCGAGGCCCATGGTCTCGACGGCAGAGGACGGCACGATCACCATCGATCCGCGCTCTTTGATGGCTTCATACAGCATGTTCATGGCGCGCAGGTGCAGCGCCGTGGGATTCTGTTCGTACGCCGTTGACGCCTGGACGAAACTGTTCGAAATTTCAGTTTCGGCCTGGCCCAGGATGATACGGGCCTGACGTTCGCGTTCGGCCTGTGCCTGGCGAGACATGGCGTCTTCGAGTCCCTGCGGGATTCGCACATCGCGAATTTCGACTGATTGCACCGTGATGCCCCAGGGATTCGTTTTCTCATCAAGAATGCGTTGCAGTTCACGGCCGAGAGTTTCACGCTCGGTGATCATCTGCGCAAGCTCGTGGCGGCCGATCGATTCGCGCAGCGCGGTCTGCGCGCTCATGTTGATCGCCTGAATAAAGTCCTCGACTTCGAGAATGCATTTTTCTGCGTTCCACACCAGCCAGAAGACAATAGCGTCGACATTGACGGGCACAGTATCGCGAGTCAGCGTGGATTCCGCGGAAACATTGGCGACACGCACGCGCTGATCGACATAAGGACTGAGAGTTTCGATGACCGGAATGATGTGGAAAATTCCGGGACCGCGCAGGCCGACATAACGGCCCAGGCGCAAAACGGCGACCTTCTCCCATTGGTTCACAACCTTGATCGCGAACAGGAGATAGATGCCGAGAAGCGCGCCGCAAATGACACCAGCGGAATTTCTTGTGGCCGCGGTAACAATTGCGCCTGCTAACAGACAAATAATAAAGAGCGCTCTTCCGATGCTGCTGATCGAACCGAAGTCGATTCTCAACATGACTATCTCCTTCTCGCCGCTTGTGGCGATAATTCCGATAAACGTTCGAGCAGTTCTTCAACGGTGAATCCGGCTGCGCCGGCCCGGGCTGCGGTTTCAGTGGCCAGTTGGGAAAGCTGGCGCTCGCGCTCGGCTTCTCTTTTCTCCACTTTTTTCTTAGCGATGAATGTTCCCGTCCCCTGGTGGGTCTCGAGCAGGCCGCCGAGTTCAAGTTCACGATAGGCGCGCATTACGGTGTTGGGATTGATGGCGAGATCGACAGCAAGCTGGCGCACGGTAGGAAGCTGGTCGCCGGCGCCGAGCGAGCCCAGAGCTATGCCGCCGCGGACCTGATCGATGAGCTGGCGGTAAACGGGGACACCGCTGTGCAGGTCGAGGAGGAAGCGGAAAGCGTGCGAGTTGGTTTTGGCTGACATCTAATACACTAGTGTTATAGTGTATTAGTACATTGCGCGTCAAGCGAAACCTTTGTTCGCCTTGCGGCCGCTTCCACTGTGTGGTTCTACATGTGATATCCGCCGTTGATGTTCAGTTCCTGGCCGGTCATGTAATCGGCGTCGGCGGCGAGGAAGGCGGCGGCTCTGGCGATCTCCTCGGGCGTCGCAAAACGACCAAGTGGAATTTTGGCTTTGATCGAAGATGAGATTTCTTCCGGAATGGCGTCGACCATTTCGGTAGAGGTAAATCCTGGAGCGATAGAGTTCGCGGTGATGTTGAACTTGGCCATTTCCAGGGCGAGAGTTTTTGTAAAGGCGATGATGCCGCCCTTGCTGGCCGAGTAGTTTGCCTGGCCGAACGCGCCCATCTGGCCGACCACGGAAGCGATATTGATGATGCGTCCGAAGCGCTGGTTGATCATGGCGGGCAGAGCGGCGCTGGTGCAATAGAATGTGCCGTTCAAGTTGACATTAATCACTTGTGCCCAGTCGTCGTCGGTCATCTTGCGCATGGTGCGATCACGCGTGATGCCGGCATTGTTGACCAGGATGTCGAGGCGGTGCCATTTGTCGAGCACCTCTTTCACAACGCGTTGGGCCTCGCCCTTTTGAGAGATGTCGCCCTTAATCAGGACGCATTCGACGCCCATCTCGCGGATTTCAGCCGCGGCGCTTTCCGCGTGGACACTATCGGAGCGGTAGTCGAGCGCTATATTTGCGCCGCGGCACGCGAGTTCGATGGCGATGGCGCGTCCGATGCCGCGCGAAGCCCCCGTTACCAGAGCGACTCTGCCTTTGAGCGATCCCCATCCGTTGTGCCCAGTGTGCCCATTGCTGGCATTGTTTTCTAAGTTTGCCATGACCGTATTCGCCTCCTGAGAGTTGATAGCTACTACCGCGGGGTCAATGCGCATGACGGCATAGCCGCCGACGGCGCCCGCGCCAAAACCCGGCGCAAAAACACGCATGGGCCGATCGATGCGGCCTTCGCGCACGGCGTCGTGTACCGCCAGCAGGATGCTTGCGGAAGAAGTGTTTCCGACGCGTTCAATGTTGAAATAGAGTTTGTCCTCGCTGACACCTGCCGCCTTCGAAAGATCGGCGACCATGGTTTTGTTTGCCTGATGGGGAACGACGATGTCGACGGCATCCATCAGGCAGCCATCACCACCGTTGGGATGCGGCAGCGTCTTAAGCTCGCCCATCATCTGCACGAGATAGCGGCGAGCCAGAGCCTTCACTTCGGGACCATAGACCGTGATGTTATTGTCGAACTCGGGATTGGGCCAGATGATGGAATTCACCTCTGACCATGGGCCGCTGGCGAAGGTTTGCACGATCTCGACGTCAGAATCAGCGCCCTCGGGAGCAGGCGCGATGATCACCGCAGCCGCTCCATCGCCGAAGATCATGCGCGAGGTGCGCACGGTACCGATTTTGTCCGAAAATTTTTCAGCGCACACTAGGAGCACCGGCCGCTCGATTTCCTGAAGCAGCCGGATTGCTTCCGACAGACCGTAGGGCATGCCTGCGCAAGCAGCAGTGATATCGGAGGAATTGTGCGTCTGTGCAAGTCCCAGCTCGCCCGAAAGCCAGCAGGCAACGGAAGGAATCAGGCGCGTGCTGGTGCAACTGCAAAACAGCACTGCGCCGATTTCTTCGGGCTTTCTGCCGGACTTTGCCAGCGCCTGGTGGGCTGCGAGAAGCGACATCTGCTCAAGCGTAAGTTCGGTATAGGCACGGCGCTCGATGCCGGTCTTTGCCGCAATTTCCTCGGCGGTCATGCGCGACCAGCAGTACGCATGGTTGCTGATGAGATCGGCGTTGGTGCAAGGGATCTCTCCTTCGTAGACTGAGATGGCCTCAATTCGCGGCAATACTCGGAAGCTTTCGCTTACTCTGACGGGAGGGTACGGCTTGATTGGTTCACTCAAGGCCAGAGTTTCCGGCAGCTCGAAGCGGGAGAGTTTTAGGCGTGGCCGCGAGGTGTACTCATCTTCCTTGAGTCGGCGAAGAAACTGCAGGACTTCGTTGTTTCTAGGATAGTAGGCGACGACGTAATCGTCGTCGCGTAACTCGCCCACTTTCGCGCGGCTGCCTGAGGCCGGATCCCAGGGATACTGGTTGTGCAGGATCATACCTTGCCGCATCAGCGCTTCCAGTTCGGGTACAGGATGAATGCAGTCGATGACGTCGTCGTAGGTGTAGCGGAGATAATCGCGATCGTAGTTCAGCAGCCGGTAGGTGAGGTTCGATGGATTCGCCAGGATTTCCGCAACCGTGGGCTTGATGGCGCGGAGTTCGCCGCCCGCACTGGGCTTGTTGCGGAATACGTTCAGCAGAATGTGAAAGATTTTGTCTTCCTGCTCGTCATCCCAGCGGGCGGGCAGCGCCTCGCAACCGGCCTGGATCGCGGTAATGATCGCTGTCGCATCTCGCGGCTTGAATAAAGGCAGGAAAATATCTTCGCGCTGGCGCGGCAGGTCGGCCCAGCGCGTGGGGCGCTTCTCGTACATCGTAAACATGTACCGGTTGGCCCAGAAAAGGTTCAGCGCGAGGTCGCGGCAGATTTCATAACGATTCTGGTAGGTCCCGTCTTGCAGCCGGCTCACGATGTCGGTTTCAGTGGGAGCTTTCTCGCCAAAATCGCGACGAATCACAGCCGCAAACTGCTTTGGAGACTCGAAGACTGAAAAATCAAGTTCTGGGAAAAAATTGCAGGGGAACACCAGGCGGCCGTGACGGTTGATGACGAATGGTTTTAACAACATCTCAATTCTTCTTTCCGGCGTTGGAGCCTGGTAGCCTTGCTCGGAAGGCGCCAACCGAATCCTGAATTGAGCCGGGGAGGACTGCGTTAAGCGCCGCGACCGCCACATGCCGCCGCTGAGAAGAGAGTAGTGGGATTATGAACAACATTCAGTGATGAAACGTACGGCGGAATGTGATGCCGGTCACAGAGGTTGGAAATAGACGATGAACCTGAGCGTTCCGCTCATTCGAATTCGACTAAAACCTGGCCCGCCTTCACGGCATCGCCGGCCTTGACATTTATCGAAGAGACTTTCGCCGCCGCAGGTGCTGTGATGTCGTTCTCCATCTTCATGGCTTCGACAACGAGAAGAACCTCACCAGGCGTGATTTGTTTTTCAGGTTCGACCTTGATCCTTGTCACGATGCCGTCCACGGGGCTGCGGCAGACTTTAGATTCGTTTACGTCCGACTGCAGGCGGGCCCTTGGATCCGGCGGGGTGGGGAGAACCAGCGATTGAATTGGATCAATAGCCGAGGGAGAAGAAGAAGTGCCGTCGGGACTGTCGTATTCGACCTCGTAAGTCTTGCCGTCGATTACGATTCGCCGCTTCACAGTTG
>JASIEN010000497.1 GCA_030045935.1 Candidatus Sulfotelmatobacter sp. | reverse complement strand
ATTGCCTCCATAAAAGGCAATGATTCAATATCACCGACCGTGCCGCCAATTTCCACTATCGCCACATCCACATCTTGCGCGACTTTTTTCATAGCCGCTTTGATTTCATTAGTGACGTGTGGAATTACCTGTACGGTCTTGCCCAAATAATCTCCGCGCCGCTCTTTGGCGATGATCTGTTCGTAAATCCGGCCCGTCGTCCAATTGTTGTCGCGAGAAAGCTTGGCATGGGTGAAGCGTTCGTAGTGGCCGAGGTCGAGATCAGTCTCCGCGCCGTCGTCGGTCACAAAAACTTCGCCGTGCTGAAAGGGCGACATCGTTCCCGGATCGACGTTGAGATACGGATCGAACTTCATAAGATTGACTTTCAGCCCGCGACTCTCCAGCAGACAGCCGATCGAAGCCGCGGCCAATCCCTTGCCGAGTGAAGACACAACTCCGCCCGTCACAAAGATGTACTTCGCTGGCATCTCTTCCTCGCTTTAAATTGTGTTGGAAAATTTGTGCAGGTGGCGTGCACAATCAATTATGACAAACCTGCTTGTGAAAGGGAACAAAAAATCGGCGCATTGACGTGGGAATCTACATCGGCGACAATATTTTTTGGGTTCTCCGACCCCTCGGAGAACTATCCACCAAAGTGGGCCTGTGGCGCAGCTGGGAGCGCGCTTCCATGGCATGGAAGAGGTCGTCGGTTCGATCCCGACCAGGTCCACCAATAACTCCCAAGATGCCCGCCGTCTACCTGTCGCAAAGCGAAAGCACGGATCAGCCAAAGACGAGCACCTGTTTCGTTCGCGTCCTTTTCTCTGCGACCTTGCTGTAAGCCTCAACAGCTTGGTCGAACGGATTGGTTTCGGGTCGAGAAACACGCAGATAACCGGCCTCAAAACCTTTCCGCAACTGATTCATCATGCCTGCAATTTGCGGACCCGTAAGCTTCTGGGTATCCACTCCAATTAGATGAAGTTGGTTGTGGTAGAAGTCGCTCAGGTTCAGATGAACTTCGGGATCGGGGCCATTATTGGCAATTGCAATCTGCCTTCCGCCAACACGAAGTGATCGCAGGCAGGAACTGAACAAGTTTGCGCCAATTGTGTCCAGTACGATGTCGACACCTTTCCCACCAGTCGCGCGTTGTGCAGCGCTGACGAGATCCTCGTCTTTGAGATTGATGGACACATCGGCATCCTGCGATCCCTGCGCGAGGTCGGCTGCCAACACAGTAGCGCCCCTCCAGTGGGCGATTTGAGTCGCAGCCGAGCCCACAGCTCCACCGCTTCCTGTGATCAGAAGTCGTTCGCCCTTTTGCAGGCCACCTGCCTCGACAAGCGATTGCCAGGCCGCGAGATAGGGCACGCCAACCACCGCCGCTTGCTCCATGCTTAACCCCTCTGGCTTCTCTGACAACCAGGAAGAAGGCACGGCAACGAACTCCGCGTGCGCGCCGGGCCGCACCACCCCGAAGCCGGCGCCCGTCCCCCACACCTGCTTGCCCTTCAACACTTCGCCCTGCACCACAACGCCGGCGAAGTCCCGGCCAGGTGTCATGGGGCGCTGGGAGTGGAACCGCCCAGCCACTGTAGCAACGTCAGACGGGTTGATACTCGATGCCTTGATCTGTACCAGTACTTCGTCATCTTGCAATGTTGGACCCGGCACCTCCTCGAGATGAAGTACAGCTGGCGTTCCGAACTGGTGAAATCTTAAAGCTTTCATGGCAAGCACTCCTTCCACAATTCATTATTCCGTATCGCGCAGCTCAGCACAGCATCATCACCCTCCCCGCCTGAGCCGATAGGCTGCGATTTGCCTATTGAGCGGGCGTAACCGTATCTCCCCCACACAGGTTTTGTGCCTTTGCTGGTCCCTTGCGGGTAGATTTCGTCGCAATGACTTTGTCGGTCGCGAGATAGCCAACTGTCATTGCTACCACTAGCAATGCACCGACGAGCTTCGGCGGACTCGGCACCGGGACGTCGAACCAGCGGCACGCCGCTCCGATAAAAACACCCAAAATCATGCCCGCGAGAATTCTCATTTTGTTTGCCCTCCTGTAGAAACTGCACTGATTCACAAGGCACCTAGCTCAAGTGATCGTAGAATGCCTTGCATAATTACGATGAGCTTTCGCCAGGGTGTCGTCGCATTTTTATCTAGAAGTCGTCGCGGTTGTGCAGTACTTCGGCTGTCAAAGACTCTTTGACCGTTTCAGGTCGAGGCGCGCTGCTCCTACCCCCTGTCTACGCCCACACAATCGACGCCTCAGGGTTACCGGATAACGCTCCGGAAATCGCCCTAGTTGCTATCAGCATTCACTTTTATCGAGCTTCTTTTTTCCCGAAGTTACTTTTGGGAAACAACTGTCTTGCGAACGTAATCTGGCGCCCATATTTTTGTTTTCCTAGGATGTGCCGATGGCACCGGGGTTACGGTGCCGACATCTTTCGGAGGATCCTTCATGAAGCTCTGCAAATTCACCCTGGCTTTGGCGCTGGTAGCCGCGGCTTGCCTTCCGGCGGTTGCTCAATCCCGCATGAGCATAAATATTCCATTCGAGTTCACAGTAAACGGCAAGACTCTGCCCGCTGGGCACTACAACGTCCATGAAACGTTGGCAAATGACAATGCCACCTGGACCATCGATGGCGAGCACACTTTTGCGAGAATCATGACGCATTCCGTTGAATCGCCCATGAAGCCACATATCCCGAGCATGATCTTTGTGAGGGCAGGCGATCGCTACTTCCTGGCGCAAATCTGGAACGAGGCGCACTGGGGTCGCGAACTGCAGCTGCCGAATATGAAAGGTATCGTCGTCGCAGAAGGGGACGCTGATCGCTACGTAGAAATTGCCGCCAAGTAGTCGGAGCCACAAAACATAGGGCAGCTGGCGTCAAGCAGGCTGCCCTGTGTTTTTTCATTCTCAACACCAGCAAAATCCATACCAACCATTGGATTTTCGATGAAACCACCGACTTTCGTCACCCGCGCACTGCTGGTGGTGCGTCCCCACCACGCTGGCCATCGCAAAGACCCAAAACGTTTTACTGACCCGCACGCTATATCATGCTCGTTCATTTTCCGGCCAATCTTTAAGGCTTTCTTAATGGCGTGATCCCATGAGGGCTCATGTCCAAGGGCCTATGCCACTTAATTTCCCGAAGTTACTTTCGGGAAGCACGTGTCTTCCCAACGTAATCTGGTGCCCATGTTTTTGTTTTCCTACGATGTGCGGACGGCACCAGAGTCGCGGTGCGAATTCTTTCGGAGGAATCTCCATGAAGCTGTGCAAATTCACCCTGGCTCTCGTGCTGGTAGCCGCGGCCGGTCTTCCGGCAGTTGCTCAATCTCAGATGAGCCTAAACATTCCATTCGAGTTCACCGTAAATGGCAAGACTTTGCCGGCCGGGCACTACTCGGTATGGGCAACATTTCGAAACAACAACGGTGCGTGGACAATCAACGGCGACAAAGGCGTTGCCAGCGTTATCACGCACTCGGTTCAATCGCCCTTCAAGCCCCATAACCACAGTCTGGTTTTTGTGCGGGCGGGCGATCACTACTTCCTGGCGCAAATCTGGAATGACGCATACTGGGGTGGCGAACTGAAACTGCCTGACATGAAACCGCTGATAGTCGCAGAAAAGGACCATGAGTACGTCGAGATAGCTGCTAAGTAATCGAGGTCATAAACACAGGGCTGCCTGCGACCAGCAGGCGCTGCCCTGTGTTGCTCTTTTAAGCATTCTGCAAATCGCTAGGGAACCAAAGGATTTTCGAATGAAATCGCCCACTTTCGTCTCACGCACTCTGCTGGTGTTGTGTTTGGCCACGCTGGGAATGGCCCAGACCCATAAACAAGCTCCTCAAGGGCTCATCGCCGACGTTCCCTTCGATTTTATGATTGAGCAGGTGATGTTTCCCGCCGGAAGCTACGAGGTCGCTTTGGAAGCGGGGCAAACTTTCCGGCTGCAAGCTCAACACGGCCGTGAATCGATCAGGGTTGAGGCGCAGCCGATCCGAACCAGTTCTCATCCTGACGGGGCTGCTCTGATCTTTACCAACGAGAACGGACACCTGCGTTTGCGCGAACTCTGGACAAACGCAACCACCGGCCGAGAACTGCCCACATCGGAGAAACTGTACAGCGTTGGCGCCTCACACGTGGAGATTCCGCTGACGCCGGACTTGCCCTAAGACAGACCGCACCAACGCAGACTCGGCGTACCAAGATATCTTCTTGTTCTACTGGCCAACGAGTTCTTTGAGCTCACGAAGATCAGTCGCGGAAGCGTCGGAGATGAGGCAAAACTGCATTTCGCCAGTGTGCCAGGCCAACCAGTTATAACCTTGATCTGAACCTGAACCGGCGAGATTCATCCCCTCCTCGCGGTAGGGCCATACGAACAGATTGATGAAGTGTTTGCGGCGGCCGTAGACCAGCGCCGCCACATTGCGACCATCGATGGTGTCCAGCCTTCCACCGACCAGCGGAAATCCCTGCTGTAAAAAATCCGACACCGGAGGAATAAATTCGAGTCTGCCATCGAACCACGGCTTCACCGTGTGCTGGTCACTTGAGAGCACATCGGTCAGGTGCCCGGGTTGTAACGAACGCACATGCGCGTCGACCAGCTCAGCGGTAATTCGGGTCGACTGATTACGAGCCTGCAACACGAAAAACCCTGCTGCAAGTATGGCCGCGCCAGCAGCCAGAGCGGCAAACGCAGGAACGAAAAACAGTCTTCGATCTCTTGTAGCTTTCGCGCCACCCAAGTTCCGTTCCTGCGCGATTTGTTTGCCGACGCGGGAGCGCAGCTGAGGCGAGGCCGGCTGGAACAGATGACTTTCCTGGAGCTGCATGTGTAAAGACTCTATCTGGCTTAACTCAGCCTGGCATTCTGCGCAGTTCTCCAGATGACGTTCGAATTCTGTCGAACGCACGGCATCGAGTTCGCCGTCGAAGTAGCCGTGAACTGTGGTTTTCGCCAATTCGCAGTTCAAGACGCCTCCTTTGCAGTTGCTGCGGTCAAGGTTCGATGTAAGCGTTCGCGGGCTCGCGCCAAAGTTGACATAACGGTTCCGATGGGGATTCCGGCGATCTCGCTGATCTCTTTGTAAGAGCACTCTTCCAACTCTCGCAGTACGAGCACTTCTCTTGCGCGCGCCGGCAGCGA
>JASIEN010000496.1 GCA_030045935.1 Candidatus Sulfotelmatobacter sp. | reverse complement strand
CGAATGCGGTGCTTCTGGTGGCGCAGACCGATGTCGTCTCGTTGTGGAGCGCCGCGCGCCTGCATTCTTTTCTCGAAGAGGGCGCGGGACGCGACCGGTTGCGCATTATTCTAAACCGCTACAAAAAAATTCCCGGCTTCACCGATGAAGACGTTCAGCAGGCCACGCGCTGCAAAGTTTTGTGGAAGATTCCCAATGCCTTCCAGGCCATCTCACCGGCCATCGACCACGGATCGCCCGTAGTCCTTCAGGACAGCCTGGAAGTAAGCCGCTCATTTCACGCGCTTGCCGCCGCGCTGGCCGAAGCTTCCTCCACGGCTGACGGCGGTCTTGACCTTGTCTATGGAGAGGAAAAGGCCGACGCTCGTAAGAAAGCGCCTGGCCGACTCGTGATCTCACCCGCAAGGGCAGGGCAGTAGAAACGTCGCCCGGGCTCAGGCAAACACTCCAAAACCGGAATGAAACGCGGCTCCACTTAAGGCTGGGGCACGTCTGCTTGGCGAGCGTTCGGTCTTTCGCATGCTGCACATGTTCTCCAAAGGAGCACTTCTATGCGCGTTCACCCGAACCAACTCAATCCCAACGCACAACTGGATGCCATGTACGCGGCGCAGAAAGCGGCAGCCAAGCGGGAAGCGGATCGCACTCGCAAGAAACTGACGGACTTCGCTTCAGCGATGGCCGGCGAAGCCGAAGTTGAGGGCGCTCTCACGGTCACATCGAGAGACCCCGAGGGAGAGCCTGGCGAGGAGCAGAGTTCTCAGCATCGCCGCCCCGAACAAGACTCTGACCGTACCATTTCGGATTGGGCTTAGCCGGTTGCGCGATAGCCTTATCAGGACAGGTGAGGCCGCCGAACGCTTCCATAAAACCGGGGGGGCACAATCTGCCCCCCTTTGTTGAGAATTCCTGCCCCTATTTCACCGTCACCGAAATACTGGCACTTTGCGTGATTGATCCAGAAGTGCCTATAACCTTGATGCTGGTAAGCCCGGTGCTGGCTCCTGCTGCTTTGGTCAAGGTCAAAGTGGACGACCCGTTTCCCGGCGAGGCAAGAGTTGTCGGATTAAACTTCGCCGAAATGCCAGTCGGTAATTGAGAAGTGGAGAGCGCCACGGTTCCGCTGAAGCCTCCCAAAACTGCGCTGGTAATCTTGACGCTGCCGCTGGCGGTGGAGCTGACGGTAATGGCAGTCACGCTTGCAGTCACCGACAGCCCAGGCACGTTCACGGTTATAGTTTGCTTTTGCGTGACGCCGCCGCCGGTCGCGGTAACGGCTATCGAATAGGCCTTTGGCGTCACCGTCGAGGCAGCTGTCAGAGTAAGTACGCTCGATCCCGAACCGGGCGACGCGATGACTCCAGAGGAAGAGAATTGCCCGCTCACGCCCGACGGCAATCCGGTGACCGATAGACTGATGGCAGCGCTGAAGGTTGAGTTCGGCGTAGTGCTAAGCGTAACGGTGTTCGATCCTCCTGCGGCGACGCTGACAGACGTTGCTGAAGGCGACAACGTGAAAGTTGGCGCCGGAGCGACGGTGAGAGAGAGCGAAACCGTTTTCTGCAGCGTTCCGCTCGTGCCCGTTACAGTCAGCGTGGCGCTGCCGGCTTTGGCAGTGCTGGCTGCCGTGAGCTTGAGTACTGTGCTGCCCGATCCGGGAGCAGCGATAGTCACAGGAGTGAAAGTTCCAGTCACTCCCGTGGGTAGTCCCGTAACCGCGAAGGCAATCGCTGCATTGAAAGTTGAGTTTGGGGTAGCAGTGATCGTAACCGAGCCAGAACTGCCGCTCGCCTCAATGCTGGCCGAGCTCGATGAGGATCCCAGGCTAAAAGTTGGGGTTGCTTCGACGGTGATCGGTAGGGTGATTTGCTGTTTGGTGGTGCCGCTGGTTGCCGTTATCGTCGCAGAATAGCTGCCTGGAGTTGCCGTGCTCGCGGCGGTCAGCTTCAGCGTGCTGGTGCCCGATCCCGGGCTTGGTAGAGTTGTAGGCGTAAATGTGGCGGTGACGCCGCTGGGCAACCCGGTGATAGCAAGCGCGACTGCCGCTTTGAATCCATTGCTCACTGTGACCGTTAATGTATCGCTGGCGCTGGAGCCGGGAATTACCGGCAAGGAACTCGACGAGAGTGCTGCGTGAAAAGTGGGGACCGTGCTGGCGTCGCTCCAGTGATTGATCATTACAGAAGCGTCGACAGAACCCAGTCCCGATGCCTGATCGTATCCAACTCCAGCGTTGTAGCCGGTCTGGCCGGGAACGCTGTTGTTTCCGCTGGTTGTGTCGTGAAAAACCGCCGCCCCACCCGACGCCTGTTTCGTAGACAGTCCATAAAAGGTGGGATTGGCATTGCCTTGCCACGCGTTGACATTCTGCACGACCAACGCCATGAGCCCTGCAAATGAAGGCGAGGAGGCCGAGGTCCCTCCGACCGAGTACATTCCGCCTTCCTGGTAAATCAGATAACCATCGTGTCCCGAGGCCGTGAGCGAGACATCGGGCACGTCGCGTGCACCATCGCTGGGAACGCCCGTGCCGGTTTGCCACGAGGGTTTGCTGTAGACCGTGCTTGCTCCGCCTCCGCCTGCCCAAAGCCCCGATCCCCCGTTGCTGCCGCTTTCGTTCCAAACAACCTCCGGAATGTAGCTCAGCGCCGAAGCGTTTGTGCTGGAGTTGGTGGACGACCAATAAAGCGAGGGATTGCTGGTATCGTTGAACTCTGTGCCGCCCACGCACACATCGTATGGACTCGAGCACAGGGCGTTGACGCCGAGGCCATATTGGGCCGTCGATTCGGAGCCATTATCGCATCCTGCAGCGCCGCTGTCACCCGCGGAAATGAAGGCAGTAATGCCTTCGGAAGCCGCCTGCTCCCACAGATTACTGAAGAAGTTGTTGCCCGAAGATCCCTCCCATTGTTCGCACTCTCCAAAACTCGTGCTCATGGCCGGCGCAGTCTTGTGGT
>JASIEN010000495.1 GCA_030045935.1 Candidatus Sulfotelmatobacter sp. | reverse complement strand
GGGCGGGGCGCGCCATGCGCGAGTATCGGGTCTTTAAGTCCGATGGACCAAACGATCTGGTATTTCAATCCGTCAGAGATGGCAAGCCAATCCGTGACAACAACATCCTGACTCGCTTCGTCAAACCAGCGGCGCGCGAACTGGGCTTGCGCTGGGTGAACTGGCGAAGTCTCGGAACGTCGCACGCAGTTTGGTTAAAGATGGTCGGTGCGGACGTGAAGGACGCGCAAGGCCAGATGAGACATTCTCGAGCGACGACAACGCTTGATATCTATCAACAGTTCGTTCCGGAGAGTCAGCAGCGCGTTGTCAACAGGCTAAGTGCTCTAGGTACGAGCATCAACTGAGAAACTGAATTACAGCCAATTGCAGCCAAAGAGCGAAATGGGAGAGGTGCAAATGATTGAAAATATGGTGGCCAGGGACGGAGTTGAACCGCCGACGCCAGCCTTTTCAGGGCTGCGCTCTACCACCTGAGCTACCTGGCCACAACAACCTAAGCAACGCAGGCATCCTGCGTGGGGCGTGACATTCATTCCGCACCAGATTCAGCTCTCGCGCTGATTGTTGCGGGGTGACGGGCGGGAATGAAGAAAGCCTGACTCGCGTCTGCTTGCGGAACACAGCGATTATAACAACGGAGCCATCCTCGCTCAATGCGCAAGGGTGAGACCATCGCCTCTGTTATAATCCGATTGGCCCCTGATGATGTGGTTTCACATGCGTGCGGAAGTGGTGGAACTGGCAGACACACCATCTTGAGGGGGTGGCGCCGAAAGGCGTGGGGGTTCAAATCCCCCCTTCCGCACCAAAACGCCGCGCTAAATTCAGGGTTTTTTTTCATGCTTATTGTCCTGGTTACGATCGTCCACGTGATGGTTTGCCTATTTCTAATTGTGGTGGTGTTGCTGCAAAGCGGAAAAGCTGGCGATATTTCTGCCGCCTTTGGTGGCCAGGGCAGCCAGGCCGCATTCGGGCCGCGCGGCGCAGCTACGGCTCTTTCGAAAGCCACCACGGTGTCGGCCGTCTTGTTCATGTTGACCTCGATCACCCTTTCCATCAATGCCGTCAAGCATGGCGGACCGAAATCGGTGTTGCAGGGGGTGAAGTCAGGGGCGGTAAAAACTCAACCAGCCAACCCAAGCGCTCCACCGGCGAAGAAGTAAGCCCTAGCCGTCAACCGGTCGGCATCGACGATTCTTGAGCAACCTTCAGCGCTACTTCACGCTACATCTTGTGACGTACTCGGCCGTACGATCTACTATTTCGTGAAGTCGCCACCCTTTGGGTCAAGTCGCCACCCTCCGCCAGTTCAGGAATCCGTATTTCGGTACCGGGTTGAAACTGGCCCGGTACTCGTATTCCGGTAGTGGGTCAGTCCCCCTGTGGAAATCAGATTGACCCACTACCCGTATTTCCCTGTAATTGTATTTCCCACATGCGGGTGCTAACATCCGAATTATTGCGTCTTTAGACTGGAGGAGAATCATGTCGGATCATGAAGGCGGCAATAGCTTCGTATGGTTCCTGGCGGGACTCGGCTTGGGAGCACTGGTGGGCGTTCTGTATGCGCCCCGTGCAGGCAGCGAAACGCGCGATGCGTTGCGTTCACGGGCCGAAGAAGGACGCGATTACGTCAAGAGTCGAGCGCGCGACGCTCGCGACCAGGCGTCGGATTGGGTGGACCGTGGCCGCGACCTGGTTAACCAGCAGAAGGATCAGTTCCGCGCTGCTTACGAAGCCGGCAGACAGGCGTACCAGGAGGCGACAACGGAGTCCGGAGCATCGAAGAACCTGTAAGTGGTATGTGCGGCGATTGTTGGTTGGGTCGAGTCCTTTCGGATGTTGACGGACTTCGGAACGTTGGTTATGGAAAATCTACTTCCGCTGTTTATTGCGGTCACTGCGGCAGCAGTTGTGTTGCAGGCCGGCATTCTCGTAGGCATGTACTTTGCGATGCGCAAGAGCACCGTGCGCATGCAGGCGCTGGCCGAAGAAGTTAAAAGCAAGATGCTGCCCGCACTCGATACCACGCAGGCAACGATCAGCGAACTTCGCCCGCAACTCGCGACGATCGCGGAGAATCTGGCCGAAGTGACCACGCTGGTTCTCTGCCAGGTGCAGCGGATTGATGCCACGGTGAACGATATAGTGGACCGCTCCCGCTTGCAGGTAATCCGAGCCGACGAACTTCTTACGCGCACACTCGATCGAGTGGAGGAAACGACGGAAGTGGTTCAGAAAACCGTGGTATCGCCGGTGCGGCAGTTTGCAGGCATCATTCAGGGCATCACGGCGGGAGTTGAGTTCTTTTTTGCCAGCCGGGGCCGCAGAAATGGCGGAGGGCGTGAAAACCGGCGCCCGGTGCCGCAGGATGAGATGTTCATTTAGGATTGCTGATTTTTGACTGCTGATTGTTGATTGAATAGCCTTCGTTCGGCAATCTATGATTCAATCAACCATCAAAAATCAAAGTTCAGCGATTTTTTCTTTTATGCGACATTTGGTCCGAGCCCGCGTTAAACTCGGCCGCGAAAGCGATCTGCTTCAAGCCATCAACAATGGAGGCCTGGGCCGGGGCTCAGTTGCAGAAGGCGAATATTTGCGCAACATGCGCGAGGCGCGCCTGTGCGAAGATCAGACAGTCCGCTGGGTTGAGATCTGTTATTGCCCGACCCCGCTGCAGGAAGAGCGGCCATATTGGGAAGAATATTTTAATTTGACTAAAGTGCAGGACGCTCACGACCGACGTAAGTGTCGAGATGAAAATGGTTCCCAGCCATGGGCGTGTGGTAATTGCGACTGCACCATGCGGCTCGAACGGAAACTCGAAAAATCGGGCGAGAAGTTTTTGGACTTGTTACGCACGGGTCAGCAAGATGCGTCCCGCTGACCATGGCTAGCGGCCAGACGCTCCACGCGCTTTTCCACGCCACCCGCACTACTACCGCC
>JASIEN010000049.1 GCA_030045935.1 Candidatus Sulfotelmatobacter sp. | reverse complement strand
CATCCGCAGAAATGAGGTGCATGTATGCGTTCTGGAGATTATGAATCCTCCGCCGCCACGGTTGGGACCGCGGTTACTTTTCTTCTGATTGGACTCGGCGCGGGAGCCCTGCTGGGGTTGGTGCTGGCTCCAAAGACCGGCAAACAATTCCGTCGCGATCTGAAACGCGGCTACGAAGACGCCAAGGACGCGCTGCAGGATTGGGGCGAGGAAGCGCGGGACCGCGTGCGGGAAGCTAAAGAACGGGTGCGCGATGTGGCTGAGCGCGGAGGCGACCTGGTGGATAACCTGCGCGAAAAAGTTGAGCCCATGCGCAGAGCCGTGAACCGCGGGTAAATTAGCCCGGCTCGTCTGCGAAATCAGTGAAACAGTGACGCAAAAAATCCCTTGATCTTGTGCAGCACGCCACGGTGCTCGGGCTTGGCGGGTTGGGGTGGAGTTGCTGGAGTGTCAGCCGCTGCCGCGGGCGGCGCCTGCACCTGTGCATCGACATGAGGCGGGACGGCTGGCGTTTCCTGTGGTGCTGTAGATGGCGCATTGGATGCCGGCTCCGCTTCCTTTTTTTCGTTGCCATGGAAAACCAGCGGCGCGTCGACCTGGAGATGAACATCACTTGGCTGCGATGGCGGCAGCGGCCGTATTTCTGGTCCACTGGAGAGCGTTTGGCCGCTCGCGCCGCCGGCAGTTGGGCTATTAGCGGCATTGCTGTCTGCCCTTCCAGTAGTTTCTGGCGTTGAACTGCCTGTGGCCAGCGTGAGATTCGAATTTCCGGGATCGTTCAGTCGAGTGAGTTGTGAGGAACCGCTTGGCATCGCCGGGGGCGGCGGGCACCCGCAATCCGCCGGCACATCCCCATCCACTCTGTCGATGCTTCCCGAATGAAAGACCAGTTGTTCGCTGGGTTTGACCTGATAGACCCGGTCACCCATGATTTCGTAAACGATCGCCGCCGCAGTGTTTCCCCTCAAGCCACGCACGCATGTGTTGCCGTGAGCGTCAGCGCTGACGGCATAGTGAAATTCTCCCGGCCCGGCGAACAGGATGCGGAAATCAGGCGTCAGCACGGTATCGGCCGTCTCTTTGAGCGTGTAATGAGTCTCTAAAGAGCCGGTGCTCATGCCAAGCATCAGATTTTTTGAGCCCTTGGCAGGCGTCACCGAAACCGTCGTTCCCGGGCAAACGCGCACTTCGCCGCCTCTCGTCAGGCGCAGGACGGCGGTGTCGCTTCCGGCAGTCAAAGAAGATCCATCGGCGAAGGCTTTGCCGGCCACCACGAACTCCCCGACGCCGTTGGTTACAGGCACTGCGACTCCCGTGACCGCGGGAGCCAGCGATGCCACACTTTGCGGCTGGGTGGGCGCCTCCTTCACAGTTGTGGCCGGACCTTCCGGTTGTTTCAGCCTCACCATTACGCGATTTCCAGCGGCGTCCCAGGTGTATGCATATGGAACCAGAAGATCGACCACAATCCGCGTGATCGCCGGCTCAATCTGGTATTGTTCGGCCCGGATGGTGAGAATGTTTTCCTTCAGTACCGGAATACGCTTGCGCTGCAACCCCATGCGTGAGTGGGGCAGATCGATCACCAGCCGCGGCGGAGAATCCAGCATTTGAACCGTGGGAACCAGAGGCTGGCTGGCAACAACCTCAACTACGGGAGTGCCATTGTCATAGACGATTCTTACGCTGTTAACTACCGCATCCTGCGTTGCAGCACCCGATTTCTGCGCCGCTGTGCTCTGCGTCGTCGCGCTCAGCGGCACGAATACTGCGGATAAGACCAGGAGTGCTCGTTGAATGCCAGGTCGCGGCAAGGAATCCCCTGAAACAAGGTCGTTATCCGAACATTATCATTTGTGGGCCTGGGAAAGAAGGGGTATGAAGGGTGGCGCCGATCTAAAGGAATTAGATCAGCACCGAAGGTCGCGGCAAAAGCAGGGATGGACCCGATTGCTCATTCGTGCCCGCGCCACGACCCGATATTTCCGGCAAAGATTTTTCAGCTTTCGGGAAGGAACTCGTATTCCTCAATGACTGCGGCCACCGCCATTTTGCCCGACGTCCCGACATCATCGATGCGCACCACGCGGCCTTTGCACTGTACCCGAATGCTTTCGGTCAGCGTAATCTCAGGCGGGAGTGTGAGGGTGAATCCCAGTGGGCACCCGTTTTCTATCGGGGAATCGAGGTAAAGGCAGATTCCTCTCGCGCTGACGTCGCGTATTTGCGCCGATTCGTTAAAATTCGAATTTCCATTGCGGGCGACCGATACGGGAATTCGTAGAGCGAATCGACGGGCGGCCCTTTTTTCCTGCTGCGCTTCTGGCATGCGCTTCTCCGCACTAAATGAAGTGGCTATAACTTTGCTTTGAGAATGCTCTGCGCGAGCCTTTCCGTCAATACCACGCTTGTGTGGGCGGGTAGCACCTTGGGGTGTAGCACCTAGGCTGGGTTGTTGTTTTCCGCAACAATTCTATTGTCTATTGTTGCCTCACGCGGTTCTTGGGCCTTGAGTCTCTCCGGCGGCCGGACTGGTGGCCATTCTAAAGCAGGAAATTTTCTACCAATTTCTTCCCTGCGTTGGTGAGGACGCTCTCGGGATGGAACTGCACTCCCTCGATAGAAAATTTTCTGTGACGCAACCCCATAATAGTGCGGCTTCCATCAGGCTCCATGGTCCAGGCGCTGACTTCGAGCTCTGCCGGCAGATTCTTTTCTTCCACGATCAGCGAATGATACCGGGTCGCCGTCATGGGAGTAGGCAACCCACGGAAAATCGCCCTTGAATCGTGATTCACGGCGCTGGTCTTGCCATGCATCAAGTGAGGGGCACGCACGATCTGCCCTCCGAATGCCGCGCCAATGGCCTGATGTCCCAGGCAAACACCGAGAATGGGCACGCTGCCGGCAAAGTGCCGGATTACATCAATGCTGATGCCGGCCTCCTGCGGCGTGCAGGGGCCAGGTGAAATCACGATGCGTTCGGGCTGCATTCGTTCTATTTCTGCCAATGAAACCTGGTCGTTGCGCCGCACCTCAACCTGCGCCCCAAGTTCGCCGAGATATTGAACCAGGTTGTAGGTAAACGAGTCGTAGTTATCGAGAACAAACACTCTCATCGGCGTTTGCTTCGCGCTTGCACTTTGCTGCCCGGCATCAGTCATTGACAAATCCTCTCGCTATATCCACGGCTCGCAGCAGCGCTTTGGCCTTATTCATCGACTCATCGAACTCCCGCACCGGATCGGAGTCCGCCACAATGCCTGCCCCCGCCTGCAGGTAGGCACGTTTGCCATTCATCAGCATAGTGCGAATCCCGATACAGGAATCGAGGTTCCCGGCAAAATCCGCATATAGGACGGACCCTCCGTAGATTCCACGCCTCACCGGCTCCAGCTCTTCAATAATCTGCATGGCCCGAACCTTGGGAGCGCCCGTCAGCGTCCCCGCGGGAAAGCAAGCGGCAAAGGCATCGACGGCGCTGAGATCTTTGCACAAAGTTCCCTGCAGCGCCGAAACCAGATGCATGACGTGCGAATAGCGCTCCACATACATGAGGTCTTTCACTTTGACCGATCCGTACTCGCTGACACGGCCGAGATCGTTACGCCCTAAATCGACCAGCATCACATGCTCCGCGCGCTCTTTCTCGTCCGAGCGCATCTTCTGCTCCAGCATCGCATCTTCGGCCTCGTCGCGGCCGCGGGGATGCGTGCCTGCAATCGGCCGATACTCTAGCTTTCGTCCAGTCACCCGCACCAGCATTTCAGGTGACGATCCCAGGATCTGCCGGTCGTCCACACGCAAGAAATAAAGATACGGTGAAGGGTTCACTTGGCGCAGCGCGCGATACAGGTCGAATGGGGCGACTCCGGGAACAAAATCGAGCCGTTGAGACAGGACAACCTGGAAAATATCACCGGCTGCGATGTATTCCTTGCAGCGGTCGACGTCGCGCAAAAACTGTTCGCGAGTGGTAGCAGGGTGAACTTTCATTTTTCCCAGCCGATTCTGTTTCGGCTTTTGCCACATAGCCGGGCGCAATCCCATGGCCAGTTTTCTTTCGAGCGCAGAAATGTCGCGAGTTGCGCGCTCATAGGCATGGCGGGCGCTCTCGCGTGCCACGTCGGCTGCGGCCACGATGTGAATCTGGTGGCGCAGGTGATCGAAGGCAAGCAGCCGGTCAAAAAACATCAGCTCGCAGTCGGGGATGGAGAGATCGTCCCGCGCGTGCTCGCCGATCTTCTCCAATTGCCGTACCGCGTCATAAGAAAAGTAACCTACAGCCCCCGCCACAAACGGTGGCAGAGCAGGTATGGCGGCCAGCCGGTGCTCGCCGAGCAATTGCCTGAGCACACTGAATCCATTGTCGCGAAGACGTTCCGTCTTTCGACCGCGTGCAATTTCGATTTCTCCGCCGCGTGCCCGTATCTTCATGTAAGGCCGGGCCCCAAGGAAGGTGTACCGTCCAACCTGCTCGCCGCGTTCGGCCGACTCCAGCAGAAACGCGTAGGGCTCCTTTTCAGCAATAGCGAGAAATGCGGACACCGGCGTCAGAAGGTCGGCGCTTACTGACTTCACCACGGGTACCAGAGTCGCGGAGCGAGCCAGTTGAGAAAATTCTTTAAATTCGGGATATGGCACAGGAATCTTAGATCTGTCTAAGCCAGGCTACCTCAGCGCTTCATTATAGGAGAGCAGCCCGAAAACATTGTCCCCATGGCAGGGCGGCCCGAAGACATTGTCCCGCCCACAATAAACCGGTTACCGGGGTGCTTACCCGAACCATCTCCGCAATTGACGTAGGCCAGCCAACATCTGAAGATACAAGGGGGCAGTCCAGCCAATTTAATTGCATTTATGCACATCAAGTTCTGGGGAGTGCGCGGGTCAACGCCTACCCCACAACCCGAGAACATGCGTTACGGGGGAAACACCTCCTGCGTGGAGGTGCGTATTGGAGCCCGCATTTTTATCTTCGATTGCGGGACGGGGTTCCGCGTGCTTGGCCAGGAGCTTCAAAACGAATTCAAGGACCGTCCATTTTTTGCCCACATTTTCGTCTCGCACTTCCACTGGGACCACATTCAGGGCATACCGTTCTTCCGGCCACTCTACACCAACTCGGGGAATCGCTTCGCGTTCCAATGCTCCAGCCGTACCCGAAGCCTGAAGCAGGTTTTTGCAGACCAGATGGCCGCGCCTTATTTTCCCGTGCCGTTCGATGAGATGCAGGCCGAGCGCGATTTCTACGATATTCAAAGCGGACGCATCACCATTGAAGACGGGATTCAGCTTGAAACCGCCTGGCTCAATCACCCTCAGGGATGCATGGGCTTCCGCCTGGAAACAAAAGATGGTGTTTTGGTCTACGCTACCGACAATGAGCCCGGAGACGCAACCTTCGACAAGGCTGTGCGCAAACTGGCTGAGGGGGCGGATATTCTCATCTATGATGCGCAATATCTTCCCGAAGAATATGCCGCTCGCCGCCGCGGTTGGGGACACAGCCACTGGCGCGAAGCGGTCAATATTGTGATGGAAAGCGGCGCCAAAGAGCTGGTGCTATTTCATCACGATCCCGAACACACCGACGCAATTATCGACAAAGTCGTGCACGAAGCCCGCAATTACTACCCCAAAGTTCGGGCCGCGTCGGAAGGCATGGAAATGAACCTGTAGGCGATTCCGACCCATCTTACGGCGATATGGTCAGTACTCTGATTCCTTCCGCTACATTGACACGGCTGACGTAACCGATAGCACCGGGAGTGCTGCCCACATAGTCGAGCACCGCCGCTTCTGAGCTGAACTCCTTCGGCATCGCTCCCTGTCCGGTAAACACTGCTTTGCGCCACCGGTTGCGAAATTCCTCCGGATCCTCCCCCACATGATTCCGCAAGAAGACTTCGTGCGCCGGGCCACCTTTCAACAGCACAGGAGTAACCCGCGTGCCGTCGTTCAGTCGCGATCGAATGCCGACAAAAATGTCTCGCAACTGCCCCGCGCTGATTTCAGGCAGGGTCACGTTTCTGTTGGCCACGATGATCACGTCTTGCGCCCCGGCTGTGAAAGAAGCGAACAGCGCTGTCACTCCGATTACCCACGTGCAGGTCTTGCCTGTAGCTCTCATATCCCCACCCGCCTAAAAAGCAAATTCGATGCGTGCCGCCAGCATTCTCGAATCCGGCTTCAGTCCGTTCGGGTTGTCGATGGTGTAGTAACCGAGTCCATCTGCATTGTCGGCCGGGGCATGACACACTTCCTCGAAAAGAGTTATCGGCAGAATTGGATGGCTCTTGAATCACGGACCGTGTAGGAGAAAACAGGAGGAGACCAACCTCATCCGGATTTCGGCGAACTATCGGGTGCGTCTGTCCGCACCTTGCTTCCTCCCCGCCCACACTCATATACTCTGAACGTTTGCCTGTTTTGTGGGACTTCCCCGCCCACGGTTAAGCTAAGAACTGCGTTAAACGGTCATCATTCTGGAGAGCTCATTTATGTCTACCCTCACTACCGCCCCGCTGGTCGACAAAGAAACTAATCCGTGGGAATCGCAGCGGGCGCGCTTCGATCTCGCCGCCCAAAAACTCAATCTCGACGACGGCCTGTGGCGAGTTTTGCGTTATCCCAACCGTGAAGTCACGGTTTACATTCCCGTGCAGATGGATGATGGCCGTCTCGACGTCTTCACCGGGTTCCGCGTCCAGCACTCGATCGCCCGTGGTCCAGCCAAGGGCGGCGTACGCTATGCGCCCGATGTCACGCTCGATGAAGTCCGCGCTCTCGCCAGTTGGATGACGTGGAAGTGCGCTGTAGTGAACATCCCATTCGGCGGCGCCAAAGGGGGCATTATCTGCGACCCGCACAAAATGTCGATGGGCGAAATCGAGCGCATGACCCGCCGCTATACCTCAGAGCTCATCGAATTCATCGGCCCCGAAAAAGATGTTCCTGCTCCCGACGTCAACACCAACGAACAAGTCATGGCCTGGATGATGGACACCTACTCCATGCACATGCGCCAGACCGTTACCGCCGTCGTCACCGGCAAACCCATCAATATTGGCGGCTCCCGCGGGCGCCGCGAAGCCACTGGCCGTGGCGTGATGGTGGTGTGTGATCAGGCCATCAAGAAACTCGGTTTATCGCGCGAAGGCACTCGCGTCATCGTGCAAGGATTCGGGAACGTCGGCTCCAACGCTGCCCACCTCATGTTTCAGGACGGATACAAAATTGTCGGTATCGCTGAAGTTGGCGGCGGCCTTTACAACAAGAACGGGATTGATCTGAACAAACTGGTCGAATATCGCCAGAAGAATGGAACCATCCACGGCTTCCCGGGCGCAGAAAAGTACGATTCCTCTGAACTTCTGATCACCGACTGCGAAATCCTCATCCCTGCCGCTACCGAAAACGTCATCACCTCTCGTAACGTCGATCAGGTGAAGTGTCGCATCCTCGCCGAAGGTGCCAATGGGCCGACGACCTCGGCGGCCGATGATGTTTTGGCCGACAAAGGAGTCTTTGTCATCCCCGACATCCTCGCCAATGCCGGCGGCGTAACCACTTCCTATTTCGAGTGGGTGCAGGATCGCCAGGGCTATTTCTGGAAAGAATCCGTTGTGAATGAACAGTTGGAAGAAATTATGGTCTCGTCATTCAACGACGTCGTGCGCTACGCCGAGACTCACCGCGTCAACAACCGCATCGCCGCCTACATGCTGGCGATTGACCGCGTGGCGTATACGATTCGCCAGCGCGGAATCTACGCGTAAGATGTCGATTGGTTTCAGCTTGGGGAAGTCGAGGTTTCGAAGGTTTCAAAATGTCTCAATGGTTTCAGCCACGCAGAAGTGCTCCCAGTGCTCTCTGAAACGTTGAAATTCTCGAAACCTTGCTCATTACACCACTGTCTTCATTCCCTCTTTCATTTGTTGCCAGGCCTGCTTCGCTTCATCCACTGAACCTTCATCTTCAATCGTTGTGATGTCGCCCGGATTTTTTTCCTGAATCACCGCCCGCAAAACACGCCGCATGATTTTGCCGCTGCGCGTCTTTGGAACCATATCCACAAAATTCAGCTCGCCGATGACGGCAACCGGGCCCAACTCATGGCGCACTGTTTCCAGCAACTGCTTCTTCAAATCATCAGAGGCGACATAGCCCTGCCGCAGCACTACAAACGCCGAAATGACTTCGCCGCGCAATTCGTCGGGCCTTCCAATCACGGCCGATTCGGCTACCGCAGGATGAGTCAATAGCGCGGTCTCCACTTCGATCGTGCCGATCCGGTGGCCGGCGATCTTGATGATCTCATCCGCGCGCCCTGCAAACCACACGTATCCATCTTCATCGATATGGGCGGAGTCACCCGTGTAATAGACATCGGGGATGATCTGCCAGTAATCCCTGCCGTATCGTTCCGGTTCGCCCCATAAAGCTGCAGTCAGGCCGGGGAAGGGCCGCTTGATGATCATGATGCCCTTCTCGTTTGGAGCGCAGCGTTTGCCCTCGATGTTAATCACTTCCGCCTCAATGCCCGGCATTGCGATCGTCGCTGATCCTGGTTTGATCGGCAGCAATCCAAGTCCATAAGGATTGCCGAACATCGGCCCACTGGTTTCGGTCTGCCACATGTGATCAATTACCGGAATCTTGTTCTTGAACATCTTGAGTTGTAGCCACTCCCAGGCCGGCGCGTTCAGAACTTCCCCCGCACAGAACACGCGCTCTAGTGAGCTGTGATCAACCTTCCCGAGCGAATCGCCATATCGCATCAGCATGCGCACCGCGGTAGGCGAAGTGAAGATTCCCGTCACACGATATTCTTCCATCAGAATCTTCCAGTTGCTGTCAGGCTGCGGATAATCTAGCGCGCCTTCGAACGCGACCGTGGTGCAGCCGGCAATCAGCGGCGCATAGACGATATAGCTGTGGCCAACGATCCAGCCGATATCCGAAGTCGACCACCACACATCCGTCGGTTTCAGCGCGAACAGCCACTTGCCCATGCTGTGAATGTGCACCTGATAACCACCATGGGTATGAATGGCAAGTTTCGGTTTTGCAGTTGTACCTGAAGTCGCCAGAATGAACGCCGGCTCGTTTGATTCCATCTCCACGTATTCACCGCTATGTCCGGGAGCGTGGGCGAGAAACTCATCCCACGAGATATCGCGCTCGGCCTTCATGGAGGCCGGGCCACTCTGCCGCTTCAACAGAATGACGCGTTCGACAAGCGTTTCGGTACCGGCTAAAGCGTCGTCAACGACTTCTTTCAGCCGAGTTTCTTTGCCTTTGCGA
>JASIEN010000048.1 GCA_030045935.1 Candidatus Sulfotelmatobacter sp. | reverse complement strand
GCGAGGTTTGACCGCGCTCATGCTGAAGTTCTATCCCATATGTTGGCGCTTGTGCCTCGGTTGCCGAACACTGATAGTTGCGCTCAGACGGCGTCTGGTGGAGATTCCGGCTCACCCTTATAGCGGGCTAATCCCACGGAGTTTCCGAGTTCCTCCGCGTGGCTCTCGCCGCTGACTCATTCCCAAAATTAAAAACGGGAAATCTATGCCTGGAATTAGGTCTGTATTGCCCTATTTCGCCTTGTGTCTCGGTGTCTCTTGCCCGAAATTCAATTTAGATTCGCGAACGCCGAAAAGCGGTCGCGGTGGAGCGTGCCAATGCCATCGAATCCCCGGACCTTTCCAGTTCTTCTGTTGTTCCTGATGCTGAGCGCTGCCATCGTGCCCGCCCAGCAGGCCGGCGGCAAAAGCGCTCAAACGGGAGGCGCTTCCGCTTCGGCGGAAGCTTCCAAGTACGTCGGATCCGACACTTGCAAGGGATGCCACGAAGACATCTACAACGCCTGGGCGAAGACGCCGCACTGGAAGACGACCTACTTGAAAGAGAAGAGTGGAGGCTCGGCCATGCACTCCGGCTGCGAGGGTTGCCACGGCCCCGGCGCGGAGCATGTGGAGGGCGGCGGCGATGTGACCAAGATTTTCAGGTTCGAGGACGCTTCGACGAAAGAGGTTGACGCCAGGTGCCTGGCCTGTCACGCGGGAGCGCATCCGAACTTTGACCGCTCGCCCCACGCCAAGGCGAACGTCGGCTGTACCACCTGCCACAGCGTTCATCCGACCAAGGGAAAGGAAGAAGAAAAGCTGCTGAAGGTTTCGCAGCCTGGGCTCTGCTTCCAGTGCCACTCCGACACTAAGCCGGCGTTCAACATGCCGTTCCACCACAAGGTGAACGAAGGCCTGATCACGTGCAGCGATTGCCACGACGTGCACGGCACCTTCAACGTCAACAGCGTGAAGTCCACGGCCGACCAGAACATGATTTGCACCCGATGCCACGCCGAGACGCGCGGGCCGTTTGTCTACGATCACACCGCGGTCAAGACCGAGGGGTGTGTGGGATGTCACAGTCCGCACGGTTCCCAGAACGCCCGCCTGCTGAATATGCCGTCCATCAACCCGCTTTGCAACCAGTGCCACAGCGGCGTATCTGCCAACACGGTTCACGGAATGAACGCGGGGTCGTCGGAAACCATAACTTGTACCGACTGCCATACCTATATTCACGGCTCGAACATGAATGTGGCGTTCCTCAGGTAGGAGTCATGAATTGCAAAGCGCCTGGAAAATTCGGGAGGCGTGGCCGGGTTTCGATTGCACTTAGGGATTCAAGATCGCGACGAGCGAGGTGTTTCAAGTGAGGCTTTCAATGATGAACGCAGGATGGATTTCCCGGCGGTTGCGTGAAAAGCATTCTCTCGCGGCGACGCGATGCATTGTCAGAGGCATGGCCGCGGCCATTTTCGGCTTGACGGCGGGCACTGCCCTCGCGCAGGTTCCAATATTTGTCTCGAACCAGGCCGCTCCGGAGGGCTACACGCTGCATGAGTCCATCGATCTGGGCGGACATGTGGCCAATATCTACGGCAGCGACCCCATGTACGCCACTCTGGTCAACGAGCACTCTGGTCCGCGCATCCTGGGAGAGACGTTTGAGCTGCGCGCGCTGCCGGACACCAAGAACACCCTCGTCGATCACGTGAAACTCTTTACTGCCGGGTTCGGTGGCGATCCCGACGACCTTGCCAAGCTGGACCTTTCCAAGGGCAAGCTCTACGAGTTCTCCGGCTTGTTCCGCCGCGACCAGCGATACTACGACTATAACCTGCTGGGCAATCCGAACCTTCCGCCAGGCCAGTCGATTCCAATCGGGCCCACCGCGGCGCCCACGGGTTCCTACGCGTGGCCGCAGGTGACGGAGTCGCCGTTCATGAGGAACACAGTGCGTCGCATGACGGACACCAAACTGACCCTGCTTCCGCTGTCGAAGGTGACCTTCCGCGCCGGGTACTCGCAGAACGTCTTCCAGGGGCCGGGCCTGATGCCCAGCGGCTATCAGTTTGCCGGCGCCTACATCGCGCTGTTGCAGGAGTATCTGCGCTACAGCACGGATGACTGGACGGGATCGGTCGAGTGGAAGCCCATATCGCGCACCCGGTTGATCTATGAAGAGCAGGTCACTCACTACAAGGGCGATTCCTATTTCAACATGGCGCCCCAGTATTTGAACCTGCAGGAAGCGAATGGATCCAGGGTCGGCGTGCTCCAGAGCTACGATAATCCGATCAACTCGCCGGTCGCCATCACCTGCAACACCGGCGTTGGACCCGACAAAATTTATCCGGCGCCGAATCCAAACCGTTTACCCATCGTCGATCCAGCGTGTAATGTGATTACCAGCTATTCGCGTTACCAGCCAATTCGCGAAATCTTCCCCACCGAGATCTTCCGCTTCCAAAGCTCCAGCATCCAGAACATCACGATGAACGGGAACGTTCGCTACACCAGCGCGAACACGAGCCTGCCGAGCTACTACGACGACTTCCAGGGCCTGTCGGCAACCACCCACGAAATCACGTTTGTCGGCAACGCCACCGCCAAGAGGGAAGTGATCGCGTCGGACTACGGCATCACCTGGCAGGCGCTGAAAAAACTCAGCGTCTCCGAGCAGATCGACTACTCGGATGTGCACCAGCCGGGTGTGGCCGACATGACCAGTGAAACCACTGTGACTTCGGCAACCCCGACCATCAATAGCACCGCGTTAACCACCACGGTGTTCAATACTCCCATCAATCCGAAAACGGGCAAGGCAACTTCTACGATCGCAGGCAGCCCGAGCGTCGCCACACCGCAGTTTGATTTCTTCGGTCAGAAGTTCATCACCAACAACTTCACAGCGGCATACGACCTTACCAATCGCATCTTGTTCACGCTTACCTATCACTACCAGGAGCACCTCGTCGCCGAAGGTTTCGCGAACACCACGGGATACTATTCCAATGTCACCAACTTCGCCCTCTACGAGGACGGTGGCACCTTCGGTGTGGCTGTGCAGCCGATGGACCACTTAAGAATCAATGGTTCGGTCGAGCTTCTGTACGCCGACAATGTCATCGTCCCGGTCGCGCCCCGCCAGCTTCAGCATTACAGAATTCACGCCACTTACCGGCCGCGGGCCTGGGCGACGTTCTCCGGCGCCTACAATGACCTCGAGCGCCACGACAATACGAACAATACGGGCACCGTGTCCGTGGATGGCCCGCTCGAGCACGTCGATCATAGCCGCATCGTGAGTTTGAACGCCGACCTGATGCCGAACGAGCACTATGGGATCGACATCGGCTATGCCTACAGCGACGTGTACACGGCGACCAACATCTGCTTCCTGGGCCAGGCCTCCAGCGCCACCATACCGGGCGCCGCGACGTCCACCGGCGTAGCCTGCCCGTCTCCGACTCCCCGCACGGGATCGGGGGCTCCTTATACTTTTGGTCCGGCCAGGGACTTCATGGACGCTCCGACGGAGTACGCCTCAGTGGCCCTGGCTGTTTCGCCGATCGAAAAGCTCCACTCCAACATCGGCTACCGAGTAAGCGCGGTCAACGGCAGCCGCTTTTTCAATGATCCGCGCGATGTCAACGGAACGCTGGTCTCTACCTACCTGTCGCCCTTTGTGAATCTCTCCTATGCGCTGCGAAAAAATCTTATCTGGAAGGGCGAATATAACTACTACGGCTACGGCGAGGGTGGCATTTCGGGAGCACAGTATTGCAATCCCTCCCGCACGCTCCCGACGCTGACTACGCCAGCTCCGGTCGTGCCCTGCGCCACGCTGCCAAATACAGCGATGAGCGGTCCGGCCTACGGGTTCACCGCTCCACGGAACTTCCACGCCAACAACGCAACCGTTGGAGTGCATTACGAGTTCTAAAAGCAGCCGTTAGCGGGCGGATGGCATGTATGATTTCGTGACGAGGAGCCAGCCCGCCACCGGTTGCCACAGACAAGAGGGCCTGCTAGGGTTGCGCTCCAATCTCGAAATTCAGAGTCGAGAGTGACAAACGGTATTGATATTGGGCATTCACGTATCCGATGGCGGCATCGGCCTGCTGCAGTTGGGCCTCGCTGAGTTCGGCGATCGACGCCAACCCTAGTTTGTATCTTTCCTGGGCGAGTGACAGCCCGAGGTCCGCTTCTTTCGCCAGTTGCTGAGTGACGCTGACCCGCTGATAGGCGGTATTGACCGCCAGCCACGATGTGCGGACGTCGCGCACCACCCGGTCGCGAAGATCGCGGGTATTTTGAATTGCGGCCTGGGCGCGGTATCGGGCCTCGCTGGCCTCAGAAGTGAAGAGCAAACCATTGAAGATGGGAACGCTCATGTTCACGCCGATTGCGCCATACCATGGAGAAACAAAATAGTTGGGATAACAACTGCCGCCCACGCAATCGGGGCGGACGGGCGAGATGCCGACCAGTCCGAGCGTGCCGATGGTGGGAAAGATCTGATCACGCTGGGCGCGGCGGAATTTTTCCGCCGCCTGTTGAGTATAGGTGAGCGACTGAAGATCGGGACGTTGCTGCAACGCGGTATTAATGAGGCCATCCACGTCGACCGGAGGAGCGGGAGGCTGCGGCTCGTCCTCGACGAGTTCGAAGGTTACTCGCTGATCGAAGCCGAGAACCGCGGTCAGCGTTGCCATCGTAGAATCCACATTGTTTTGCGCGTCGAGCAG
>JASIEN010000494.1 GCA_030045935.1 Candidatus Sulfotelmatobacter sp. | reverse complement strand
GGGCACGAGCCAAACTTACGCTGACAATGCGGCACTCATTCGCGCCACAACGCCGCCCACTTTCTGTGACTCGGAAAAGAGAGCGGTGCCTGTAAAACTGACCAGGACTCCATCCATCGACATCCAACCTTGTGCCGCCCAACTACGCTTTGCAACTGCGCTACAAGTTGTATGACACGGGTCCGTGGACACGTGTCCGTATGCGATAGATTCTTGGGCGCCCGCCGAATCCAGAATGTAATAAGATTGTTCAACCATTGCAGAAGCCGGGCAAAAGGTCCCATCGAGTGACACCTGGGAAGCCGTATGAAACCACGATCACGCGTAACGGTGATAAAGCTGCAAGTGTTGCTGCTGATGCTCGTTCTGAGCAGTTGCCGATCGCAAAGGTCCAATAGTGCGCCTACGATTGAATTCACAAACGTGCCGCCCGCGGCACAGGGTGGCGATGAAAGGGTAGACACCATCGCAGGACGCGTCCGTGGCTCTCATCCAGGTGAGCAGATCGCTATCTACGCACATAGCGGGCCGTGGTGGGTTCAACCCGATCCCGATCATCCATTAGTTTCGATTCAGTCCGACTCGACGTGGAGCACACCAACCCATCTCGGGTTTGACTATGCCGCCCTGCTGGTAGAACCCGGTTACCACCCGCCCATTACCTTGGATGTAACTCCTACGTTGGGTGGTCTGGTGACTTCGGTTGCGATCATAAGAGGCTCTGGCTCACCGACCTTCTCTCCGACAAGAGCTCTGAAGTTCAGCGGATACGACTGGGCCGTGCGCATGGTCCCGAGCAATCGTGGAGGCTCGGAAAACCTCTACGACCCCGATAATGCCTGGACGGATGCCAGCGGAGCGCTGCATTTGCGGATCAACCGCAGGTCTGGTCTGTGGTACTGTGCCCAGATCGCGCTAACCCGCAGTCTAGGATATGGCACTTACATTTTGAGAGTGCGGGATGTCTCCCATTTAGAACCAGCCGAGGTTTTTAGCATGTACACGTTCGACGAGTGGCACGGAGATGAGTATTACCGTGAAATGGACGTCGAGATGAGCCGATGGGGCGATGCCGCCGATCAGAACAATGCGCAGTATGGCATTCAGCCGTTTTATGTTCCCGGGAATGTAGATCGGTTCAAAGCGCCAGCAGGCCCACTGACGTTTACCATCCTCTGGAAGTCTGGAAGCGTCACATTTACAACGACCCGTTCGTCGCACGACGGTACTGCCGGTAGTGTTGTCGCTGAGCACGAATTTACATCGGGTGTACCTTTACCGGGCCAGGAAAAAGTCAAGCTGCAAGTTTACCTAGTTCCAAGCGACAAGTATCCGCTGCAGGAGGGTGGTGAAGTTGTCATCGACAGATTCGAATACTTCCCCTGATTCCAGGCGCCTGACGTGTCGGTTGTTGGGATTGGCGGTCGTTGGACTGGTTGTTGTGTGTTATTCAGTTTCTGCATTTGCGATTGATCCCAACCGGACGCTCTCGCAGTACATTCATAATTCCTGGGGACTGGACAAGGGATTCCCGGGTGGTTCTGTTACTTCTATTGCGCAAACTCCCGACGGCTATCTCTGGATTGGAACAGACCGGGGAATCGTCCGCTTTGATGGGATCAATTTTCGTACCTTCGAAGTAGGGTCGGCAACACCCACATTGGGTCCTGTGCGCAAGCTTCTCGTGGACGGGCAGGGGACTCTGTGGATTCTGTTACAGAATACGAAACTCCTGCACTACCGAGATGGAACTTTCAATCTTGTGCGCGGTGAGGCCGAAAACGGCATTACTGCATTAGGAGAAGGAGCAGGAAATGCAGTCCTGCTCTCCTCGCTCGCGATGGGCGTATTGGTTTACAAAGACGGGGGCTTTGTGAGCGCGTCGGAATCGCTCGCGCCGGGGCGAAATGCGAATCAGACTTCTGCTGCCTTCAGTTGGTCAACCAGCATCGCTCCACACCGCCTGACGGAATCGACGGCCGCCGTGATTTCGCTCGGGACAACCAGCGACGGAAAGATCTGGCTCGGGACCGAGGATCGAGGTGTCTTCTGGCTTCTTAACGGAGGCGGAATTCACGCTGTCGCACCGCAGTTGCCCAATTTGCGCGTGAACTGTTTTCTACCGATTGAAAACAACAAGTTGTGGGTTGGAACGAACCAGGGTGTTCTGCTGTGGAACGGAGCGGAACTTGGACGCGAGGGGATACCTTCGTCTCTCCGCAACGTCGAAGCTCTTTCTATGGCTCGGGACCGCGATTCGAATATCTGGGTCGGAACGACACAGACACTGATTCGAATCAACGAAAGCGGGGTCTCGTCCTTGGCGCAAAAAATTCGTTCCCCTGAGAACCGGGCAACGGCACTCTTCGAAGATCGGGAAGGAAATCTGTGGATAGGCGGTTCACAGCACCTTGAACGTTTGCGCGACAGCACATTTGTCACATATTCGCTCCCGCACCAGCAAAGCGCGGGGGCGTTGTATGCAGCCTCCGATGACTACGCCTGGATTGCACCGGCTGAAGGTGGGTTGTGGCGGCTGAAGGACGGAAAATATGAGGCCATCAGTACGCCCGGACTTGCCGGCGACGTTGTCTATTCCATGACCAGCGCCGGAACGGATGGCTTATGGCTCGGACGGCGGCATGGAGGGTTGACTCACCTCGAATATGGCGGTGGTCTACTCACGGCCAAAACGTTCACACAACGCGACGGCTTGGCCCAGAACAGCGTCTATGCAGTTCTCGAGAGCCATGATGGCACAATCTGGGCCGGAACGCTTACCAACGGCGTGAGCGAGTTGAAGAACGGACATTTTACGAATTACACCACCGTGAATGGTCTGGCATCGAACACGGTTTCTTCGAT
>JASIEN010000493.1 GCA_030045935.1 Candidatus Sulfotelmatobacter sp. | reverse complement strand
ACGCCTGGCTGAACCCGCCATCGTATATGCCAAGCGCGAGGTTTTCCAGATTGGAAAACTCATACAAGCCAAGCGGCGAACCGAAATCGATCGCCTCGTTTGGATCAGCCCCGCCATCGTCAGTGTCTGCATCCCAGGTGCGGGTGTAATCGAAACCAAATTGCAGGGTGTGCTTGCCAATCGCCAAGTCAATCCGGTCGGAGAGCGAATACTGCCTTTCAAAAACTCTTCCCACAGAAAACGCGTTATTTCCCAGGATGAACGCGGAAGGACTGTCTAGAACGATGGTGGGTGTGTTCGGAGCTAGCCCGGTTGGCGTGGCGATTTCATTATCTTGCGAAGTGCTCGCGTGAAATTGGTTCAGCAGGCTTGGAGAAAAAGTGTGCGTCCATCCCAACGTGGCCTGTTCGGTACCGACATAAGCGTTGGCCAGACTTTGCGTTCCGTAGTTGCCAACCGTCGGGTCGAGGATGACGCCGCCAGGGGAGTTGAAGTGGTTGATATTGATGCTAAGGAACAGGCTGTCGCGATTGGTGGCCTGATAATCCAGCCGGGGGGTAATCACCCAATCATCGGCCGACCTAGATTTGGTCCCGAGATTGGAGTTCAGCGCGTTCATTGTATTCGACACTTGCTGCAAGTAAACATTGTCGGTGAATTCGGGGGCCGAGTCGTAATTCGGGACCGGTAACGGTCCGTTCGGCGCCGGCAAAGGGGTTCCCAGTGGAACACCGAAGTTGTTGAGTAGGAAGTTCGGCAGATTCGCTGGATTCGTTGACAACGCTGGGTTGATTACAGAAATCGGAAAATTGCGGAGTTGCTGTTCGTAATCGACAAAGAACCATAAACGGTTCCGCGCGATCGGACCGCCGGCACGCATGCCAAATTGCTGCAAAGAATCGTTTGGCTTGGGATCGCCGGCCTCTTCATCCAGTTGATCGTTAGCTCCAAAAAAGGAGTTACGATTGTAGTAGAACAGGCTGCCGTGGAAGGCGTTGCTTCCCGACCGCGTCACCGCGTCTACGAAGCCAGCGCCACCCCCGTAAATGGCCGAATACGGGCTCACCGAAACCTGGAACTCCTGAATCGAATCTTCTCCAAACAAATAGGGGATGCGATTGCGGCCGATGATATCGGAGAAGTAGTTGTTGGTGGCGTTGCTGCCATCCACGGTGAAATATGTAGACCCGTTTCCGTTCGCGTATCCCGAATCTTCTCCGCCTTGCTGCCCGGCAATGCTCACCAGCCCGGTGTCGCCGTCATAGCTCGTGTTGGGCGTGAGTATGGTGAAATCGGTGTATTTTCGGCCGTTCAGCGGCAGATCATCGATCAGTGATCGCTCCAATACCGTGCTGGCCGAAGATTCCGTGGGCCGTAGCAGCGGAGTGGTACCGGCCACTTCCACCATATCGGTGCCGGCTCCCACCCGCAGCTTAATATCCTGCGACGTGTTGTTTCCGACGAGGACGCGCTCCATTACTTGCACGTCGCGAAAGCCTTTGGATTTTGCCGTGACCGAATACGTGCCCGGCATGAGGGCTGCTAAGGTATATAAGCCCGCATGATTGGTGACCACAGATTGTTCCACACCGGTTGCGAGATTGCGCACAACTACCGACGCACCGGGAACGATTGCTCCGCTCTCGTCGGTAACCCTGCCGCCGAGGGAGCCGGTCAGTACAACGTTCTGCGCGCTCAGCATCAGACAACATGTGCAAAACACCAGTAGGACACCCTGCATTGATCTGGAGAAAACTCTCGTGCTTGATCGAATGAAGGCTTTACGGAGCACGGCCAGAATTTGGAGGCGAAGCTCTAGCTTCATAAATGTCTCTCCGCTTATGTTGTTTGCCTGAATATGCTTACTGATTCTCTACGATGAGCGAGACACGACCAAAAAACACCCTCACCCTGTTGCAGCGACATCAGCCAATGACGAAGGTTCTGCTTAAAGAGAATTCCGCCGTTTGACTGCCTAATAGCGGTTTATGAAAACGCTCTGAATTTGTTTGCCTCTCAACGCAGAAAGGGTAAAGAGCAAGCTTGGGAACGGCTCGCCTTTAGCCTTGCTGTCCCTTCTCCCTGACTACCTAGTTGAGCATCGTTAAATGCGTTACAAAATTGTAATCCTTCTCCATTAACGAAAAATCACACTTGTATGAAAAGACGATAAAAAAAGAATGTACTTTGTTGTTTTTTTCTGCTCAAACCCCGGTCTAATGGTGTGCATCCTCGCATTCCGGTAGCGGTTTTCCACAGAGCCAGCGCTAAGAAAGCGAAATCTCACTTGTGATCTGCTTCTAGTCGACAGATCGTCTGTCGCCGTGGTAGGGCACAACCAGATGGCGGGGCTTAGCAGCTTCAAGTGTATACTGATGTGCTCTTGCTGTGAGAGCTTCTCCATCGATCAGAGGACGGGAACGCCTTTCGACTGGATGCCTCCAAGGCATTGCCGGCAGGGGTAACCGCCAATGGAATCGGGCCGGAATTCTCAACTGCTGCGCCGATATCTTTAATATGGCGGAACAAGTTGAGACCCCGTCAAAGGTCGAGAGTACCTGAGTTACAAACTGACAAAAGACAACCACCTCCAGCCCTAGCATCCAGCTACGGAATATGATCGAAACAACATTGCATCCGCGACAGGCGACCGAACCAGGCATGAAGGCGCGAGCAGGCGACCCGTCTCCTGCTTCGAGGATTCGCTACCGCTTTGCAGTGGCATTCATCATAGTCACAACACTGGTCGTGTTCATTCCCTTGAATCCTGAGATGCCGGATAAGGGGATCACCCAGGAGTGGCTTTCCGCGATGAAGCAATTTCACAGTCAGACCGAAAGGTCTCTGTGGCGGGAGGGGGCGAGACTCGATCCATCATGGATTTTTGCACTCAACGCGGCTGCGGCTCGGCGCCTGAAATTCGGGAAGCAAATCATTTTCACTGGCGGCCCTTACGCTGCCATCTATACACGATCATTTCATCCCTCGACGGACCGCCTGATGATTTTCGGAAGCCTGCTTCTTGGGCTTTCGTATGCCATGGCCCTGCTCTATCTCGGACTTGACCGAAAGCTATCTATCGTACTTGCGTTCATGCTCTTTCTCAACGCCTTTCCGCAACGAGATGCCCTGCTTTTGTCCTATCCCTTGCTCCTGGTTGTCTGTGCTCTAAAGTTTGCCAATGCCAAAACACCCTCGCAGCGACCGACGATTCCATCGTGGATGGTCTTCACGATGGGAGCAATGTTATCGGGGTTGGGCCTATTGCCACTTATCAAAGGAAGTCTTTTGCTTCCTGCCATTCTGGGTATGGTGTTAGTCGGTGCTATCTTGTTTTCCTCTGTGCCACGCAGGCAAGCGCTTCCGCTTTTTGTTGTTGCACCGTTAGCGAGCGTCGTTTTCTGGATTGTCTCAGGCCAATCGCTATTCGATTTTCCCGATTTTATTCGCAACACTATGTGGCTGACATCGGGCTACACAGATGCGATGTCTCTTACTTGGATATCCTCGCCCAGATTTATGGGAATAGCTTTCGTCATCATTTACTTAATCATGTTGGCATTGATATGGGTTTCGCTATTCCGGTGTGCTTTGTTGAGTAGCAGATCGAGATGGATGCTAGGTTTTGTCAGCACGGTTTTCCTGCTCGTGGCATTCAAACATGGATTTGTAAGATCTGATGATTATCATCTGTTAATTGCAGTCGTTTCTCTTGCAATCGCACTGTTTATACTGAGCCTTTTCTATGTAGATCGATACATTATTGGATCGTTGGTCGCCCTGCTGATAATCATTGTGGGCTTTTCTCTTTGCAAGGATCCTACCCTCAGAATGGGGTCTATCTGGAAGAGAGCACCTGGCATTCTCGCTCGAATCACCTGCGAAAGCACTGTCCAAAGCTACGTTGATGGGTGGGAGGGACTTCGCTCGCGGCTTTCGGACAGTGGCAGCCTGCGGAAACGGTTTGAAGTGGCCATGAGCAATATTCAGGAAGAATACACAGTACCGGTGACTGAAGGTAGCGTCGATATCTACTCTTATGAACAGGCGATTCCTATTGCCTCGAGTTTGAGCTGGGATCCGAGACCTATTTTTCAAAGTTATTCGGTCTATACTCCAGAACTGGCACAGACTAATGAACAGCATGTTAGGGGAGCAAGTGCTCCCGAGTGGGTACTCATCGATTTGCATGCTATAGATGGACGTTTACCCCTGTTAGAAGACGGGCTAAGTTGGCCTGCCCTTCTTGACAACTATGCTTTCCACTCATTTGACGGGCAATTCATTCTTATGCATAGAAATGATGCCATTCGTGGCAAGAGTAATATGGAGGTTGTCTTTCAAAACCGACAAACCCTAGGTGCGATGGTGAGTATGCGCGAGTCTGAAGGACCGTTGTTTGCAGAAGTTGACCTTGAGCCAACGCTGTTGGGAAGGCTGCTGACCACGCTGTTGAATCCGCCTCAGCTGAATATGCTGGTCAAGCTGAGAGACGGAAGCAGTGGTAAATACCGGGTTATCGCGAACATGATGAAGACTGGTTTCATTGTATCGCCGCTAGTCCGCAATACGGAGGAATTTGCACTACTGGCCAAGGGGGACAAGCGGTTTGAGGAGGACGCTAAAGTCGCCAGTATCTCTATCGAACCTTCCTATGGAGGCTCCGTTTTCTGGGCTCGCACGTACACGCTTACGCTCAAAAAGTACCATTCTGCCCAAGGCTCGTCGGAATCGGGGGTTGTGAACAAAGACCACTGAGGAAGACGACGAGCGATCCGCACGGAATGTACCCAGGATCCTCAAGCGATCATCGAAATATGATGATCTTGTTTCGAGCAGAGTTTAACTGTCGAACAAACTTATAAATTTATGGTTCCGAGGAGTTTCGAAATGACAAACCTCCCCAAATTGTTGAACTCGTCCATCAGCGGCTTCCTTTTCTCTTGTTTCTGCATGATCGCAACATTGGCAACCGCACAAAACCCGCCGTTGCCGAAAATTACACCGGCGAACGTAACCCGCTACACGCTGGCGAACGGCTTGCGGGTAGTGATCGTCCCCAATGATCTGGCTCCGGTTGTAACGGTCGAAGAGAACTACCTGGTAGGCGGCGACGAAACCCCAAAAGGATTTCCCGGCATGGCTCACGCCCAAGAGCACATGGCATTTCGCGGTTGCGGAAATCTTACGGTCGATCAGATCGCCGCTATTTACGCACAGCTGGGCGGTGATAATGATGCCGATACGCAGCAGAACATCACGCAATATTTCGAAACGATTCCCGCGCAGGATCTTGAAGTTGCTCTTCGCGCCGACTCCGAGTGCATGCGAAATATCTCCGATACACAAGCCGAGTGGGACCGGGAGCGGGGCGCAATCGAACAGGAGGTTTCGCGCGACCTTTCCAATCCGACGTACAACTTTCTTGTCCGTATGAACAAAGACATGTTCTCCGGTACGCCATACGAAGAAGACCCGCTGGGCACGCGGCCGTCGTTCGACAAAACTACCGGCCCAATGCTGAAGGAGTTTGAAGAAAAATGGTACGCGCCAAATAACGCGATCCTCGTGATAACCGGCCAGGTGGATCCCGCAAAAGCGATCGAAATAATAAAAAGGCTTTATGGAGATATTCCCAAGAAAGATCTTCCGCCGCGGCCAAAAGTCGATCTGCAACCGGTCAATGCCGAGAGTTTTACGCTGCCCAGCGACTTTCCTTACACCATCATAATCGCCGCCTATCGCATGCCCGGCAGCGATAGCCCTGATTTTGCCGCAGCCCGCGTGTTGAGCGATGTTCTTTCCAGCCAGCGCGCCGATATTTATGGCCTTGTGCCGGCGGGCAAAGCGCTCGATGCCGGCTTCGAGTTGGGCGAAACCTATCCAAAAGCTGGTGCGGCATTTGCTTATGCAGTCATACCCACCACGGCGGACTCGCAGGCGATGCAGAAGACCCTGGAATCAGTGATCGCCAACTATGCCGCAAAAGGCGTTCCTGAAGACCTGGTGGACGCAGCCAAGCGCAGCGAGGTGGCGTCGTACGAATTTGAACGCAATTCAATCAGCGGACTCGCGTCTTTGTGGTCGGAGGCGCTGGCGGCGGAGGGTCGCAATTCTCCGGAAGAAGATGTCGAAGCGATTGAGCGCGTGACTCTCGATGATGTGAATCGTGTTGCCAGGGAATATCTGGTCAACCAGAATGCGATCGTTGCTACTCTCGTTCCGCAGCCATCGGGCGAAGTCGCTGCCAGCAAAGGATTCGGGGGAGCCGAGAAGGGCGCTCTCGCAGCAACAAAAGCTGTTGCCCTGCCGCCATGGGCACAAGTTTTGACTAGGTCGGTCGAGGTGCCGAAGTGGAATCTTCATCCGGTAGAAACCACACTGCCGAACGGCATTCATTTGATCGTGCAAACCCAGACTCTGACTCCCACCATAACGGTCACGGGAGAGGTCCGCCACCAAACCGCACTTCAGGTTCCTCCCGGCCAGGAAGGCGTTTCCAGCGTGCTGGATGGGCTGTTCAGTTACGGTACCAGCAAACTCGACCGGCTCGCGTTCCAGAAAGCCCTCGATGATATCGCCGCCAACGAGAGCGGCGGCGCGAGTTTTCAGTTGCAAGTCCTCAAACAATATTTTGATCGGGGGGTTGAACTACTCGCCGGAAACCAACTCGACCCCGCGCTGCCTGAAGAGGCCTTTAAGGTTGTGCAACAACAAACTGCAGATTCAGTCGAAGGCTTGCTGAAAAGCCCCGACTACCGCGCACATCGAACTTTGCTCGAAGCTCTGCTGCCAAAAGGTGATCCCGAACTGCGCGAGCCCACGCCTCAAAAAGTTTCTTCGCTGACGCTGAAGGATGTGCGGGCCTACTATCACCAAACGTTTCGTCCCGATGTTACAAAGATTGTTGTGATTGGCGACATTACGCCTGAAGAGGCGCAAGAAGAAATCATGAAATGGTTTGGAAACTGGAAGGCCGAAGGTCCGAAACCTGAACTGGATCTTCCTCCAGTTCCACCGAACAAACCTGCTGCCCGTCAGGTCCCCGATCCGACCCGCTTGCAGGATCAAGTAACTTTGTCAGAACAGCTTCCCATGAATCGCTTCAATCCGGATTACTATCCGCTGCAACTCGGAAACAACGTTCTCGGCGGAGGATTCTATGCCACACGCCTCTATCGTGATCTCCGCGAGAAAACCGGTTATGTTTATTCGGTCGATGAAGCGCTCGAAGCGGGGCGCACGCGCACTCAATTCGTCGTTTCCTATGGTTCCGACCCGGTGAATGTTCCGAAGGCCCGCGCGCTCATCGATCAGAACCTCGCCGCAATGCAGACGGCCCCGCCCAGCGAAGAAGAACTCGGGCAGGCGCGTGCCATGCTCATCCGGCAAATCCCTTTGCGCGAGTCAAGCGAGTCACAAATTGCCGGCGGCCTGCTTGCCCGCTCCCTCATGGGATTGCCCCTTGACGAACCCGTCCGCGCAGCCGAGCGGTACGTGAAGCTTTCCGGAGAAGACGTCCGCGCCGCTTTTGCGAAGTGGATTCGTCCCGGCGATTTTGTACAGGTGGTTCAGGGGCCAACGCCACCGTAGCTCCGGTGACACGGTTCGGCTTCGAGAGATCCTCGCACAGTGACACAGCACTGGAACCAGGTCTGTTTGCAAAGGCGAAACAGACCAAAGGACACTTAATGAAGAGAATGGTAATCGGGGTGAGCTGTATTTTGCTCGCGGGTGCGTTGCTGTGCGCCCAAACCGGCCAAGCGAATGTGGGGCGCGGAGCATTGGCCGGGATGGCCGTGGCCGCTGTTTCCAAAAGTGCTAGGCCCCCAATTCCAGCCGCTTCACCCGACCTGAGCAAACAGCCGACTCTTTATGTTGTCGGCTATGCTCACCTCGACACCGAGTGGCGCTGGGAATATCCGCAGGTCATCGATGAATATATTCGCAAGACCATGGAGGACAATTTCAAGCTCATCGACAAATATCCTCATTACATTTTCAATTTTAGCGGCGCGAATCGTTACCGCTTCATGAAGGAGTATTTCCCCGCCGATTTTGCGCGGCTGCAGCAATACGTCAAACAAGGGCGATGGTTTCCCGCTGGCTCGTCGATGGAAGAAGGCGATGTCAACGCGCCCAGCGCGGAAGCGATTATTCGTCAGATTCTTTATGGCAACGAATGGTTCCGCAAAGAGCTGGGCGTGGCCAGCATCGAATATATGCTGCCCGATTGCTTCGGGTTTCCCGCTTCCCTGCCTACGATTCTTGCACACTCGGGCGTGAAGGGATTTTCCACTCAGAAATTGGTTTGGGGATCATCGGCTCCCGCCGGAGGACCCGAATCGCTCGAGAAAACGCCGCAAGGCACGCCATTCAATGTTGGCGTTTGGGTTGGCCCTGACGGTGAAAGCGTGCTTGCCGGATTAAACCCGGGCCCTTACGACGGCGGCATCGAAACCGATCTCAGCAAGCCGCTGCCCATGCTTCCACCTGACACTGACCTCGCGGGCGTGCAGAAAAAGATGCAGGAGCTGCGGGCAAAGTTGGACCACGAGCAGGGCAGCGGGCAGGCATCCGATCCGCGTGACATCGAAGAGTCATACCACTTGCGCAGCGAAGAACGTGCGCTTTCTGAACTTGATAGGGAGCGACTGTTGGAGCAGCATCAGCATGATTGGGCGGCACGCGTAGAACTGAATGGAAAGGTCAGCGGCGTCTTCACTGATTATCACTACTATGGCACCGGCGATGTCGGTGGGGCTCCGCGCGAGGAGTACGTAAAGAACCTTGAGGCGATCGTGACGCAAGGCATGGCCAACCTTCCACCGGGGAATGAGTTTTTCCCGGGCGGTGAAAACCATCCCGTGTGGCCGGAGGTAAAGGTCGGTGATGGGCCGATTAAGGTAATTTCTGCTAACGCCGAACAGATGTTTCATGACATCACTCTCTCAGAGGCTGCAGGGCTTCCACGCTACACGGGTGAGATGGAGTTGACGAACCATTCCGCAGGTTCATTGACGTCTCAGGCTTACCAAAAACGTTGGTTGCGAAAGGAAGAGTTGTTGGCCGACGCTGCGGAAAAATCCTCGGTTATCGCCGCATGGCTGGGTGCGAGAACCTATCCTCTCGAACGGCTTAACAACGCATGGACTCTGGTGATGGGCGGCCAGTTCCACGATATCGCCGCCGGCACAGCAACGCCAAAGGCGTACGAGTTCGCCTGGAACGACGATGTCATCGCGATGAATCAGTTTGCTGGCGTGCTGACCAACGCTACTGAAGGCGTCGCTGCAGGATTGAATACAGAAGTGAAGGGAATCCCGGTAGTGGTGTTTAACGCTTTGAATATCGCGCGTGAGGACGTGGTTGAAACCAGCGTGAACTTCCCAAATGGCCTGCCGAATGAAGTTCGCGTCATCGGTCCGGATGGCAAAGATGTACCCGCTCAGATTTCGAATGGAAAAGTGCTCTTCCTCGCAAAAGTACCATCCGTCGGTTATGCAGTGTACGATGTGCAGCCCGGCGCCTCGGCAAAGAGCTTTACAAATCTCGCAGTTTCTGAGCATTTGATCGAGAACGAATACTACCGTGTAGAAATAAACCCCGATGGCGATGTGTCCAGTATTTTCGACAAGTCTCTCCACAAGAATTTGCTTGTCGCTCCTGCCCGCCTCGCGATTTCTTACGACAATCCTGAACAGTGGCCGGCCTGGAACATGGATTGGGACCAGGAGCAGGCTGCACCGAAAGCTTACGTGAGTGGTCCAGCAAGGATTCGCGTTGTCGAAAACGGCCCCGTGCGCGTGGCCGTGGAGATCGCCCGTGACACACTCGGTTCACATTTCGTGCAGACCGTCCGCTTATCGGCTGGTGATGCCGGGAAGCGAGTCGAGTTCGACAACTCGATCGACTGGAATACAAAAGAATCGAACCTGAAGGCCAGTTTTCCTCTGGGGGTTTCGAACGAAATGGCTACCTACAATTGGGATATCGGCACCATTGAACGACCGACAGCCAATCCCAAGAAATTCGAAGTACCCGCGCACCAGTGGATTGACCTTACGGATATGAGCGGCGAGTTCGGCGCAACTATTCTCACGGACTGCAAGAACGGATCTGACAAGCCCAACGATCACACCATTCGATTGACGCTGGTACGCACCCCGGGCACGCGTGGTGAATACCAAGATCAGGGCACGCAAGATATCGGCCATCACGAATTTGTTTACGGCATCGCCGGTCATGCTGGCGGATGGCGTCAGGCACAAACAGATTGGCAGGCACAACGCCTGAACGATCCTCTCATCGCTTTTGATACTTCGCGCCATCTCGGTGCGCTCGGCCGCGAGTTTTCTCTTATGAAAGTGAGCAATTCACGCATTCGAGTTCTTGCTCTGAAAAAGGCGGAAGAAAGTGACGAAATCATCCTGCGCATGGTGGAACTCGATGGCAATCCGCAGCCGGACGTGCGTATCTCGTTCGCCGCTCCGATTAACTCTGCGCGCGAAGTGAATGGCCAGGAACAACCCGTTGGATCAGCAATTCTCGACCACGGATCTCTAATCACATCTTTTTCCGCGTACCAGCCACGCACATTTGCCCTCAAGCTGGCCTCTGCGCCAGCCACAGTCGCCAGCATCGAATCTACGCCCGTCGATTTGCCGTACGATCTCGCAAGTGCCAGCAACGACGGCACGAAATCCGGCGCAGGATTCGATGGCAAGGGCAATGCGCTGCCCGCGGAAATGCTGCCAACAGAGATCCCGTTCGACGATGTGCACTTCCAGCTTGCGACGGCAAAAACGGGATCTCCCAACGCCTTGGTCGCCAGAGGCCAGACGATTCCATTGCCGTCTGGCCACTACAATCGCATTTACATTCTTGCCGCGTCAGCCAGCGGCGATCAGAAGGCGACTTTCCAAGTGGAAAACGCCGCCACAGAACTGAATGTTCAGGATTGGGGCGGATTTATCGGCCAGTGGGACGACCGCGAGTGGAGTTCTAAAGATACCTCGAATGACGACTATGGCCAGATGACCGACCTCAAACCCGGATTCATCAAGCGCGCTGACCTTGCCTGGTACTGCTCGCACCATCACGACGCTGCCGGTGCAAACGTCCCATACCGCTACTCTTATCTGTTCGCGTATTCCATCGACCTGCCAACGGGTGCGAAAAGCGTCACCCTGCCCAATAATGACCGAATTCGTGTTCTTGCGATCTCGGTAGCGAAGGAAAATCCCGCCGTGCAGCCCTCGCAACCACTCTATGATGTTCTGTCCTCGGCCGCTTCCGGATTTTCGCCTTCGGGATCGCCGAAATGATCGCAGGCGATTCGAAAATGAAAACTAATCGCCCTTAGGCCCTGCGGCGTGGCTGATACTCCACACGTAAGCTGCTACGGCCGATACCTCGTCGGCTGTAAGCCGCGCTCCGCCCTTCGGGGGCATCGGGCTGCGATAGTCCTTGGGGTGAGGAACACCGTCAGTGATGGTTTTCTGAATGCCGCTGAAGCTGCCATCACTCCACAACCATTTCTTGCCGTTTAACGGCGGACCCAATGGCGTGCCCTCTGCACGGTCGCCATGACAACCTGTGCATGCGGCTCCCCCTACTTGCCCGTGATAAATCCGGTCGCCGAGCTCAACCATTTCCCTCGTCGCACCAGGAGGAACGGGGGTTGCGGCCGCACCTGCATTCGGGTGCGTACCCTCAGGCGGTTGTGCTGCCGTCTGAACGATATTGCCGGCAGGGGCTGTCAAACTTGGACATTTCGTCACCTTCGATGCATCGAAATCCGCCCCACCCTGGTAAACGATCCGGTAGATTCGTCCACGGATGTCATCGGAAACATAGAGTGAACCATCCGGTCCTACTGCCAGGCCGCTGGGACGATGTTCAGCTTGCCCCGGCGACTCCACGGCTCCAGCGAACCCATCGGCAAATACTTCGCAGTCGCCGGAGGCGCGGTCAACATCGAGCGGCTGAAAGACCACGTTGTATCCCCCTTGCGGATAAGGCGCGCGGTCCCACGATCCGTGAAACGCGATGAAGACGCCGTTCTGATAATGCGCAGGAAACTGTTCCCGGTCGTAGCGCACCATGGCATTTGGCGCCCAATGCGCAGGGAACGCCGCGACCGGACCGATCTTGTTCGCGCAGGACCCAACGGCTTTTCCGCCGTCGCCGCCGTACTCCGGCGCGAGCACCAGTTTCTGCGCAAAAGAGTCGTAGTAGCATTCGGGCCAGCCGTAATCTCCATTTTCTTTTAGGAGCAAA
>JASIEN010000492.1 GCA_030045935.1 Candidatus Sulfotelmatobacter sp. | reverse complement strand
CCCAAAACTACGGGACGTTGGTGTTTACCGGCGTGGCTTTCGTTGACGGAACCCAATCCGGCGTTCGTGGCTATCTATTCGACAATGAAAGCGGCGCCACCGGCAACTCCATGACGTTCATCGGCGGCTGGCTGCACAACGGCGGTGCCGGCTTAAACTTTAACCCGAGCGGCACCGGAGTCATTGCAATTGGATTAGCCAGTAGCAAGGCCATCAACAATATCCTGACCAGTTTGCCGGTCAGCAGCGGCTTTATCACCATTGGCGGGGGAATGCTCGGCAACAGCCTTAGCTGGCCAAGCGGCATCGGGGCCATCAACCACATCGTTGGGCCATCCGATCAATCTCTTTCGATTACGAATCAGAACAACCAGAACATCAACATCGGGGCAAACGGTACCGGTGTTGTCTTTATTGCCTCACCGCTCTACCAGACCAGCGTTATGTTTACGGACCTCCCCACGAGTGCGAGAAATGGAGAGTCGATTTATTGTTCAAACTGTACCGTCACGACCCCCAGTTCCTGTCAAAACTCCTCAGACGCCAGCGCCTGCACCTGTACGTCCGGCGGTAACGGAGCATTTGCCAAGCGTATCAACGGGGCCTGGCTATGTCAGTAGGAAACGCTCCCAAGCTTATGTAGGGCTTCGACCCAGTTACCAGCGAGAAGTCCACTCACGCTCCCGATAACGGCACCGACCCTCGCCTCGCCCGCCAGCTGGACGAACTGGAACGAATTTCTCTCTCCCAGAGAAATAAGCACCCGGGTTCCGACTGCTTCCCTGACATCAAGGACCTCTACGCACTGGAGGACGAGCGCGCCGGCCTCCCCTGGTTTTCTCGGCGCTGATAACTACGCGGACCCACCCGCCTACGATGGCCAAGGTGCCCGTTGAGCTTCCCCCGGGCCCAGGCTCACGCGGATAACGTTCAGCAGTTCGTCGTTGTCAGCTGGTTTTTGGAAAAACGCGGCCGCGCCGGCCTTCAATGCCCGTTCTTCGTTCATCTGTGGATCGCGTGCGCTCAACACGATCACCGGAATCCCCGACAGCGTGTCGCTGTTCTGCAGCCGGTCGAGTACAACGAATCCGTCGCCGACCGGCAGACCCAGGTCCAAGATAATGAGCGAAGGTTTTTCTTTCTGCGCTGATGCAATGGCCGCGTAGCCATCTGATGCCGTGGCGACATCATAGTTGTTTGCCCGCAGCCGCAAGCGCAACGCGCGCAACAGATCGGGATCATCATCAACGATCAGAATTTTCTGCTTTTGCATTAAGATTCTCCTTCTTTGGGCTTTTGGATATAAATTCCTCTAAGATCGGTGCTCCGTCCTTACGACTGACGGCTTGCGTTCCACGCTGGCCATAATCTCTTGGGTAACGTTGCCGGCCAGGTCTTCCACTTGCTGTTCAAGCGATAACCCCTGCTGCGGAATTGGATCGATGGCTGTCGCAGCGATCGTCAGAGTGCATTTCGTGCTCACCTCCGCCGTCCGCTCCATTTGCTCGCGAATTCGTTTTGTCATAATTCCGGACCGCTGCAGATCGGTGGCTGCCACGACAAAAAAGGTCTCACATGTTCCCGAATTTCCCATGGGAGGCAGTACGACATCCTTATCCACATACACGCAGCGGCGCAGAATCTCCAGGCACTTCTGCCAGGTTTCCTTCCAGTTTCCCAGCGGTGGATTCGACAACGGCGCCAGGTCAATCCGCAGCAGAACAAACGAAGGCCGCATGCAATTCTCGTAAATCACCACCGGCGCCAGTAATTTGGCCAAAGAATAAACTGGGAGCGTAAAACTGAAAGTGCTCCCGTTGTCCGGTTCGCTTGAAACCCACATGCGGCCGCCGTGCAGGCGCACGATTTCGCGGCTGATAAAGAGCCCGAGGCCCAGTCCTGATCGGCTGCTGTCGCTGACGTTGGGATCCTGATAAAGTCGTTCGAAGATCAGGTTTTTGGCCTCGGCATCGATGCCGCAGCCGGTATCGGTGACCGAGACGTAAACCGAATCGGCATCCGCGTCGGTCATGCAGGCCCTGACCACAACCGAGCCGGCCTCGGGTGTGAACTTAATGGCGTTGTCCAATAGGTTGATGAGCACTTGCAGGGTGCGGTCGGGATCGGCATGCACCAGCGGCAACCTCTGATCAACTGCGATCTCAAGCCCAATTTGCTTTGCCTCCGCCGTTGGCCGCAGCATAGCGACTGCTTGTTGAATGGAATCGCGCATCGAGATGCAGCGCGGCTCAACTCGCAATTTGCCGCTGTCGGCGCGCGTCGCCTCCAGCAAATCGCGGATCATGGCGTGCAACTGGTTCACACTCTTCAGCACCGTCTTGAGATGGTCGGATTGCTCAGGAGCTACCGGTCCCGCCAGGCCGTCAAGCAGCAAAGTGATGTACTGATGAATGCACGTCAGCGGCGTGCGCAGCTCGTGCGAGACATGCGAGAGGAACTGGTTCTTGAACTCCAGTTGCTGCTTCTGCGCCATCTCGAGCGCCCGCCATAAGGCCTGCCTTTCGACGGCATAGCGCATCGCGCGGTCGAGATCTTTCGCGTCGAAGCTTCCCTTGACCAGATAGTCCTGCGCGCCGTGGTGCACGGCTTTGGTCGCCAGCGCCTCGTCATCCTGTCCGGAAAGAATGACCACGGGAACGCCCGGGGCTTTATCGAGGATGCTGCGATAGGTAGCCGCGCCCCGGCTGTCGGGTAGGTTGAGGTCGAGCAGCACAACAGTTGGTTTTTCCGCCAGGCATGCCAATCCGTCGGCGAGCCGCTCCACGCACTTCACTTCCACATCCGAATTGGCCTCCACCAGCCTAAGGCGGGTAAGGTCGGCATCGCCCGGATTGTCTTCGATCAGCAGCACGTGCGTGACATTTTTGTTCATTCGTGGCCTCACTGGTAAAGTTCATGGTTGCGATGCGGCAGATGAGCGCGGCGAAACCAGAAATTGCTGAACTCGGTTACGGCTGCGACAAACTCCGGCAGGTTGCCCGGCTTGTTCACGTAACAGTTCGCTCCCAATTCGTAGCTGCAAGTAATGTCGCGTGGCGATTGTGAGGTGGTAAAAACGATAATCGGAATCTTGCGCAGCTTCGGATCCCGTTTCACCTCCGCCAGCACCGCCCGCCCGTCCTTTCGCGGCATGTTCAAATCCAGAATCACCAGCTGGGGCGTGGTGCTGTCCGAATATTTTCCCTGCGCCCGCAGAAACGCCATCGCCTCCTCTCCGTCGCCGACGGTGTGAATGTTGCCGCGGCAGCCATGCCGCGCCAATAGTTCGGCCATCAGGTCGGTGTCGGCGGGATTGTCATCCACCAGCAAAACATCAAACGATTGCAACATGCTGTTCATACGGCGGCGCCCATCTCCTTTCTTGCCGTCTCGGCCCTGCCGGTCTGCGCCAGCGTGAAGCGAAAGGTAGAGCCCTGGCCTTCTTTCGATTCCACCCAGATCCTTCCCCCGTGGCGTTCCACAATTTTTTTGCAGATCGACAGCCCGATTCCGTTCCCGGGATACTCGCTGCGCGTGTGCAGCCGCTGAAAAATGGCGAAAATGATTCGCGAATGCTCGGCGGCGATGCCAATGCCGTTATCGGCGACCGAAAAAATCCACTCCCCGTCTTTTTGCTCGGCGCTGATGTTTATGACTGGCACACTCTTGCCGCGGAACTTGATGGCATTACCGATCAGGTTCTGAAACACCTGCACGATCTGCGTGCGGTGTACTCTTACTATCGGCAAGCGGCCGCAATTCACTATCGCCCCGCTTTCTTTGATCACCGGCTGAAGATTTTCTAATGCCAGCTTCACGGCAAGATTCAGATCAATCTCATGAAACCCGTTCTCGGTTCGCCCGACGCGGCTGAAGGCCAGCAGGTCTTGGATCATGGCCTGCATGCGGGTCGCGCCATCCACGGAGTAATGGATATACTTCTCGGCCTGCTCGTCGAGCTTGCCCTTATAGCGCTGGGCGAACAGTTGTGTGTAATTTGCCACCATGCGCAGCGGCTCCTGCAAATCATGGGAGGCCACGTAAGCAAACTGCTCGAGCTCGGCATTGGAGCGCGCCAGTTCGTCCACTTTTCTGGCCAGGGCCTGTTCAACTTTCTTGCGCTCGGAAATATCCACGCAGAATTCCACGCAGGTGTTATTGCCCAGCGAACTGCCCGCGAAGGCGAACCACTGCCGCGCGCCATCCTTGTGCAGATATTCCTTTTCGTAAGGGCCGACGCGGCCGGTCACCGCGAATTTTCTGAGCTCTTCGCGGCTTGCCTCAAGGAACTCCGGCGGGGTTAGCTTCTGCCAGGTAATCTCGCCCGCCTCCATGTCAGCGCGGGCATAACCCATCAGGTCGAGGAACGTATTGTTGGCGTCGGTCAAAGCGCCCGTGGTCAGATCCCAGAACATCACGCCCACCGTCTCGACCTCCAACACCCTCTTTAGCCGGGCATGGCTCTCGCGCAGCGACTCTTCCGCAAGTTTGCGTGGAGTTACATTACTTGCCGCCCCAAACCATTCCACAATCTCGCCATTCGCATCCAGGCGCGGTATAGCGCGGGAAAGCGTCCATCCGACGCTGCCGTCGGCTTGTCGAACACGATGCTCCAGTTCAAAGACGCTCTTGTTGCGAATCGCGTTCTGAATTGTCTGGACCACTAACGGCTGATCGTCAGGAGGGATGTAAACGCCTAACCAGTCTTTGATGGGCGCCTTGGTGTCGGCGATAAATCCGCGGCCGTCAAGTTGATGCATCTCGTTCCAATCAGGGCTCATGCGATAGATGACGTCGGAGGTGGCGAGCACCAAAGCGCGCAGCCGCCCCTCACTCTCGCGTAGCGCATCTTCGGCACGCTTGCGCTCGGTGACGTCCTGCATGAGGATTACAATTCCGCCGATTTTTCCCGGCTCCTCATACCAGGGCCGCGCCTCCCAACGGATGGCGTGCACCGAGCCGTCGCTGTGCTCCAGGGTGTCGTCTTCTTCCCGCACCACCTCGCCCGCCAGGGCGCGGTGGTGCGCCTCCTTCCACTTTTCGGGAATCTGCAGCAGCTCGTAGTGCGAAAGTCCGCTGATCTCGCGGTCGCCCAGCCCGCGGTCGCGCTGCCACCAGCGGCTGGCGCATATGTAGCGCATCTCGCGGTCGAACATGGCCACCGGCGCGGGCACGTGCTCAATGAACAGCTGCAGCCGCTCTTCGCTCACTCGCAGCCGGTCCTCGGCCAGCTTGCGCTCGGTGATGTCCTCGGCGAAAATGACGATCCCGCCCACTTCGTCTTTCGCGTCCCGCCAGGGATGAATCTCCCACTTGATCCACTGCACCGTTCCGTCGGCGCGATCAAAGCGGTCGCGATCGGCGCTCAGTACTTCGCCAGCCAAACCCCGGCGATGCATCTCCTTCCAGTGCTCGGAGACTTCCGGGAATACTTCGTAATGCGATTTGCCGCGCAGGTCGAGGCCCTCCCGGCCATAATCGGTCAGCCAGCGGCGGCTGACGAAGAGGTAGCGCATGTCGCAGTCGAACATGGCCAGTGCGGCGGGAGCGTGTTCAATAAAAATCCCCATTCGCTCTTCGCTGGCCGCCAGCATCTGCTCCGCCCGCTTGCGCGCCGTAATGTCGGAGTTCATCTCAAGAATTTGCTGTGGGATTCCCTTGGCATCGCGGTGCAGGACCCAGGTGCTCTTCACGGCCACGGTGCTGCCGTCCTTCTTGCGATGGGTCAGCTCCCCCTCCCACCGGTCATTCCGGAGGAGCGCATTTTCGATCTCCTTTAACGGCATAGGGAACCTGGTTTGCAGCAAGTCGTGCGAGACACGCCCCACCGCTTCGCCCGAAGAGAACCCGTAGAGGTTTTCGGACCCACGCGACCACATCACGATCCGGCTATCCATGTCCCGCACAAACACCTGGGCGAGGTCCAAAAGCTGGGACTGCTCGCGCAGCACCAGCTCGCGATGCTTGCTGGCGGTGATGTCGTGCGCAATGGTCGAGGCGCCGATGATCGCACCGTTCGTGTCCCTGACCGGCGAGATGATCAGGGAAACGTAAATGAGGTTTCCATCTTTGCGGCGGCGGAGGGTCTCGTCCCGCCGCACCAGCCTGCCCTGGGCAACCTGCCGCAGAAACTCCCGCTCTTCGCCCTTGAGTTCTGCCGGAATGATTTGGCTGACGTGCTTGCCCACCATCTCTTTTTCGGTATAGCCATAGAGGATCTCGGCGCCCTTGTTCCAGCTGGTAACGATGCCATCCAGACTTTTGCTGAGAATGGCACTGTCGGTGGACTCCACGATCGCGGCCAGGCGCAGGCGGCTGGTTTCGGCGCGCAATCGCTCGCTGACATCGCGGATGATGACCGTGAACAGATTCTTTCCCCCCGCCTTCGTTCGCGAGATGGAGGCTTCCATGGGAAATTCTTCTCCATCGGCCCGCTGCCCCCAAAGCACGTCGAGTCTGCCCATCTTTCGGGTGCTGATGCCGGACTCGGTGAACCTGCGGATGTGCTCGGAGTGTTCTGCGCGGAAGCGCTGGGGAATGAAACCGTCGACGGTCTTGCCGATCACCTCTTCCGCCGGGCAGCGGAACATTTTTTCGGCTGCGTGGTTGAAAACGGCGATCCGCCCTTGCTCGTCCTGGGCAATGATGGCATCCATGGCCGACTGGATGACTCCCGCCAGACGGCCTTCGCTCTCGCTCAGGTCGGCGGTGCGCCGCGCCACTCGCCGCTCCAGATCGGCGTTTAGCGCGAGTGTTTCGGCACGCGCCCGCGCGTTCATGGCGATCAGGCTGCCCACGCTCACGCCCGCAGTGGCAAGAAAGATCACACCCAACAGGGAGCCCAGCGATATCACAAAGTTGGAGAGTTGCCGGGTGGCATCGCTGCGCTGCGCACGCTCCTGCAAAAGCCTTTTCTCCTCCTGATCCATTTCGCTGACGGTGGCGCGTGCGGCATCCATAACCTGCTTTCCCTCTTCCAACTCTCGGGTCGTGGGCATATTGCCGGCTTGCCGTTCGGCAATAAGGACGGAGGCAAGGGCGATTCTCCGGTCCGCCTGCTCTTCCAGTCGATCGAGCCTTTTTCGCTGGCTGGGATCGTCGGCCGTCAGACGGCGCAATTGCGCCAGATCCTCTGTGACTGAGCGCTGACCTTTTTCGTAGGGTTCCAGAAAAGGCTTTTCGCCGGTCAGCAGGAAACCGCGGGTGCCGGTTTCTACATCGTCAAGGTGCTGTAGCGCGGATGCCAGAACCGCAATTACCTCATGCGTCTGCGCAACCCATGTTTCGTCCCGCGCCGCTTTCTGTCCGTTGGTTACCGATAGCACTCCCAGTGCCCCGGTCAACAGGACCGCCAGCGTAAATCCTGCGGTAGCGTTTCGGCGCAGCCGGATTTCGACCCGGTCATGAACGCGCGCGTCGGTCACGGCGATTGAGGTATCCGGCTGGCTTCGGACCTCGAAGCGCTGCTCCGAATGGCTGCGTTCCACCACAAACGCCATCCAAACAATGAACCCGATCAGCAGGCCGCAGCACAGCAGGCCGAGCAGAGCCGCCTCGACCCAACTCAGGTGAGTAGTGGTGAGCAGGGGAGTGGAAATCGTCCAGCCGATAGCGCACAGCGCCAGCACGGCAACCGGAACGGCCCGGCGGAAGAGCCTGGCGCTCGTACTTGCGCCTGCGGCGAGGCCGCCCAACACCCACTCCGAACGCGCACAAACGATCCCGGCGCATAGCAGCGGAAAGGTGACTGACGTCGGAAGAGCCAGGCTTAGTTTGTTTACGCCCGGCATGACAAAGACGGTGGAGAGCCCGAGCAGACTTCCGCCCATTGCGCCGAGACAAAGCAACTGCGCCGGCCAACTCCAATGCTTCTTGCCCAGGTCCAGTACGACGAGTGCGAGACCCAGCAACAGGAAAACGGTGCCCGTCACCGGCGACATCAAGCCCGGATGGGTCCCTGAGCTTGGATCGCGCGGAAACTCAAGCGCCAGAAATTCATCGATGGCGAGGTGCCAATCGAAGATGTATTCAAACGCGCTCAGCGCGCCGACCAGGCAAACCAGCGAGGCGGCAAGGCGAGCGGCAAATTTTGCAGTGGAGGGTTCAGCCTCCGGACGCGGCTTTCTCTCCAACCACAACGACAGCCCAAGCAGCAGAAAGCATGCCGAGGTGTTCGCCTTCATGGTAACGGGCCCGTAGCCCCAGGTCTTCAGAGACTCGATATGCAGCCACCAGCCCAGCAGGCCGGAAAAGCCGACCATCATAGAAAAGACGGCGCTGGCGGAGGCGAAGACCGCAAGGCGCTTGACCAGACGAGGATCGGACTCGAGGGTCATGCGGGCCTCCCGCATGATTGAGGAGGGTGGAAAATCGGAAGGCGCGGCGTAAATGCTGCGTCGCCACGGCCGGAGAATGTCGATTCAAGGCAACAAATCATCTCGACGGAAACGGGGCCCGCGGCCTGCCCGTTTAAAGGGAGGGAAGAGACAGGCCCCTTACAGGCTATCGGCGACATGTAAGGAAGCTTTATGAGAGTGCTCTGAAGCGTTGGTCAGAGGTGTTACACCGGATGGGAGAAGTATTTTTCCGCCGCAACACCCTCGCTGATGTCATGCGCAATCGAGGCCGCGCCGATGATCTCGCCACGCTCGTTGCGAACGGGTGACAGACTCAGAGAGACGCGAACTTCGCTGCCGTTCTTGTGCCGCCGCGTGGTTTCATGACGCCTAACCTGGCGGCCCTGGGCGATTTCTTCCAGCAGCCGTTGCTCTTCTACCTGCCGGTCGTCGGGCACGATCAGGCGCACATTCTCGCCCACAATTTCAGCCTCGTTGTAGCCGAACAGGCGCTCGGCGCTGGGGTTCCAGCTGGTAATCGTGCCCGAAAGATCTTTGCTGAGAATCGCATCATCCGAAGACTCCACTATCGCGGCCAGCCGAAGATTCCGCGCCTGCATCTGCATCTGTCCCGTGACGTCGCGCAGAATAACCGTGAACAACTTCTTGCCCGAGCTTTCCGTCTGCGAGATCGAGGCTTCAATTTGAAACTCTTCGCCGTTCCACCGCACCGCCCACAATGTCTGTTGCTTCCCCATCGCCCGGCTGGTAACGCCGGTTTCGGCAAACTTACGCATGTGTTCCCGGTGCGCTCTATGGAAACGTTTCGGGATGAATCGCTCAATCGGTTCGCCGATGGCTTGCTCAGCCGAACAAGCAAACATTTTTTCCGCCGCCGCGTTGAACAGAAGGATGCGTTGCTGCTCATCCGAGGTCACAATCGCATCCATGGCTGAGTGGATAATCGCGTCCAGCCGCGCCCGGCTCTCGGCCAGCGCCGCCCGCGCCAGTTGCAACTCCTCGACCGTGCACTTGTAGTCCTGCAACTCCGCCAAGGTCTTTTCCCGCGCCGGCGGGATTGCCGCCGGACTTTGTTGGCTTCTATCGCCTTTCACGATCTTCCCAGCAGGTCGTGACTCATTTGTTGCAACTGTTCGATTCGACTTCTGCAACTAAATTCCCAGCGCCAACACAACGGCGCGGAGAGCTATTCAAGGATTTCTTTTGCGTCTGTCCTGAACACTGAGAGGCATGGCTCCGCCAGCGCGCAGCTTCGTCCAGTTAGGTTATCGGCACAGAGCAGGCAGGCTTTACGCTATGGGCGGATCGGAAGACAGACCAAAGTCCAAGAGGCAGAATGAACATGCGAGCATTCTTTTGCGAGGTCGGATTAGAAAGAAATGATTTTGCTGGACGAATTTGCTCACGTATAGGCAACTCTTCGCCAGTTTGCCTATGGGATGGCCGGTTTTCCACCCCGTAAATGTCACAAAAAAATATGATGCCGATTACATACGATTTGTGCTGTGGAGTACATTATGACGAAAATGGGAGAAGGCGATGGCAAAGCAGGACCGCTATCTGCAGTTCTCACTGATCGAAGCGGGCCGGCCTGTGCACGGCTGGTGCAGCGTATGTGGCCGGCAATTTTACGCAAGCCCACAGCCGGGCGAGCGAACTGACGACGTCATTTTGCGCCTTCGCGCCGACTTCGACGCCCACGATTGCAAAGGGTAGTTTGACCGTGTGAGGTTGATGGTTCAGCTCACGGATTTGCCGCTCCTCGGCTCTTCTCGATCGCCTCATCGTCGATCAGATGCGCTTCGTCCTGATCCCAGTCAAACGACAACGCCCGAGCGCTAGTCTCGATTGGCTCAAGCTCTGGGATATCCTCAGCAACCGACGTACCCAGCTCGGCGAACTTCCGCGCCGAAACCAGGACTCTGCTTTCTAAAGACCCCACGGCCTTGTTGTAGCACTCGACGGCGCGATCGAGCCCCGAGCCTACCGCCGCGATGTGCGACGCCAGCAGCCGCAGCCGGTCATGCAATTCTTTTCCCAGCGCGCTGATCTGCTGGGCATTGCGCGCCAGCTTTTCCTGGTTCCATCCGTAGGCGACAGCTTTGAGTAGCGCGATCAGTGTCGTGGGCGAAGCCGGAATGATGCGCTGCAACACCCCCTGCTCGATCAAGCCGGGATCCTGCTCCAGCGCCGCGCTGAAAAATGTCTCTCCGGGAAGAAACATGACCACGAACTCGGGAGTCGAATCGAACTGTTCCCAGTAATTTTTGCCGGCCAGCGTCTTCATGTGCTCGCGCACCTGCCGCGCATGCAGGGTCAGGCAGGCCCGCCGCGCATCTTCATCATTGGTTTCAAACGCATCCAGAAACGCTTGCAGCGGTGTCTTCGCATCGACCACCACGTTCTTTCCGCCCGGCAGCTTGACCACCAGATCTGGACGCAGCCTGCCGTTCTCGCCCTGCACGGTTTCCTGCTCGGCGAAATCGCAGTAGGGCAGCATGCCCGCAATTTCGACCACCCGCCGCAACTGAATCTCACCCCAGCGTCCGCGCACATTGGGGGTGCGCAGTGCGCGCACCAGATTTCCGGTTTCAGCCTGCAAATCTTTTTGTGTGGTAATGAGCGACTGCACCTGCGTGTGCAGGGCGGAATAAGCTTTGCCCCGTTCCAACTCGAGGTGGTTGATCTGCTCTTCCATCTTGGTTAGCGACTCGCGTACCGGAGCTACCAGATCAGCCACGGCTTTCTGCCGGTTGTCGAGATCTCCCCGGGCCTCGCTTTGAAAGCGCTGCAGACTCTCTTTCGCCAGGGTTAGAAACGATAAGTTATTGCTTTTCAAGGCGTCGGCGGCCATCGCTTTGAAAGCATTGCGCAATTCATCGCCGGCGCGGGTCATTAACTCGATCTTTTCGTCGCTGGCCTTCCGTTCTGATTCAAGGCTGGATTCCAGCTTTGCCCGGGCTGCTATCAAGTCGGTGTAAACCTGCTGAAGCCGCGCCAGATCAGCCTTTTGGGCGGATAACTCCTTCTCCTTTAGCGACAAACGTGCATCCAGGCTGGCCGCATGTGAACGCAGCGCGAGCCAAGCAAGCAGGCTTCCAAACAGCAGGCCAATGACCCCGGCAATGACAGGTTCCATAGCGAAAGTAACTTCTGTGTGGGAATTGCAGCTTCTAGCGTAGCACCAGCGGCAAGTTTGAGCCTCAAGGAAAGTCTCCCCAGGACCGATCTGGTAGGCGCAAACGATGCCAAGGATCTTTAATCTCGCGGCGCCACTTCTGCTGGTTATGGGATTGGCCTCCGTACCCCGGTCGACGAAAGGGTTGGTTCTTCCAACGGCTGCTCTGGGGGCGGGAAATCCCACCCAGCAAGCTACGCTTCAGCCCGTCTCAGCGCCCTCCCCGGATATCCCACTCAAGTATGTGGATCCAGAGGCCGAACAGACGCTGTTGCAGCTGACAAATCAGGCACGGGCGCAAGCTGGATTGTCCCCCTTGTCCCTTGATCCCGGCCTCACCAATGCCGCCCGCGTCCATGCCGAAGCCATGTTTCAGGCGCGCCAGCTTTCGCACCAGTTCGAGGGCGAGCTTTCATTGCCGGCACGCCTGGCTGCGGCGACCAGAATTCAACTCGACCAGGAAGGCGAAAATGTTGCTTTCGACTACAACGCCGCGGAAGGACATGCCCATCTGATGCTTTCTCCACCGCACCGCGAAAACCTGCTCAACCCCGGCTACAACGTCATCGGACTTGGCGTGGTTCGTGGTGAAGGCCGCCTCTATATCGTCGAGGATTTCGGCCACTCGCTCCCCAGTTATTCTGCGGAGGAAATGAAAAGCGTGATCGCGGCCACAGTGATGCAAGCCCGTCATCGCGCGAAACGTCCTGCCTTAGCTCACCGTGACCTGCCTAAAGCCGATGATGCCGCCTGTTCCATGGCCCGCGCCGATCAGCTCGCGACAGTGCCGGTTTCGCAACTCGGGCAACGTTACATCGTTCTCAGTTATACGAGCCTCAATCCTGGAACGCTGCCCGACAGCGCAGGGCGAATTCTCTCGAATCGCAATCTGCGAGATTTTTCGATCGGAGCCTGCTATGCGCGCACGCCAACCTATCCCACGGGTGTGTATTGGATCGTGCTGTCAGTGGAGTAGCACCGACCTCAGCCGCGAAGCGGCGAAAGAATACAGCCCACGGCGCAAGCCGTGGGTGAAAAATGTGGGAGACGAAGACGCCCCGACGGGGCGAAAGCAACGTAGCGCACGTTCTATTTCACCACGGCGGTTCTTATCGCATCGACCAACTCCTTGGCCTCATAAATCGGCGGCTGGCAGGTAAATCCCGAACACAAAACTGCGAACGATTTTCCTGAGTTCAACTGCGGCAGATTTGGAATCGCCGCCGCCAGCCCCGGAGGCAGGTTCTCTACGACCGCCTGGCTCGCCTTCAGGCAAAGGACGCTCTTGCCGAATGCGAATTCCGACCGCGCTGCGGCGCACAGTTCAGTGGCCTTTTGTGGCGCAGGCACTCCTGCCCGCGACGCCTCACCTTCTATCACTACTACCTGCACTGGGCTTTCCAGGAAGTAGCAGACTGCAATCCCATAGGTCGCGGCAAAAATCCCTAATTGCCCAGCGATGCCCCCAAATGCTTCGAGCGTCTGCTCGGCCTTGTCGCGATATGCCGCATGGCCGGTGTAGTGATGCAGCCTCAGCAATGCGATTGCGGCCATGGGATTTCCCGCTGGCGTGGGCGAATCCTGAATCGGCTTGCGGCGAGTCGCTAACACTCCAAGCTTCGATCCATTCGCGGAGGGCTCGGAATCAAAGAATCCTCCCGAGGTCGAGTCGAAGAATTTCGCGATCATGGTATCGATGATCGATTGCGCGAATTTGAAGTAGCTGAAATCTGCGGTAGTCTCATAGGCGTCAAGGCATGCCACAGCGGTTGCTGCGTAATCATCCAGCATCCCTGGAATCTCGCGATGCTCGGCCTGTGGATCGGAATAGGACACCACGTGAAGCAGTATGGCCCCTGCTCGTGTGGAGCGGGCACACCCGCCTGCTTCTTCACCTTTACGATCCCTCCACGCCTCCGCCAATATTCGATCCAGCGATTTCAAAGCAAACCTGCGCGCGTCCTCCAGCCCAAGGACCTTCGCAGCTTCCAAGTAAGCCGACACGCACATGCTGTTCCACGCGACATAAACTGTCCTATCGACATACGGGGTGGGCCGTCGCAACCGCGCCGCATACATCTTCTTCTTGGCTGAATCCAGCAGCTCCTGTACTCGCTCGGCGCCGATATTCATGCGGCGCGCAATCTCGTCAACCGGCGCGCGCACAAACAGCACGTTTTTCGCAGGATTATGGTGCATCTCGCCGATTTCGTTGATGTCGTAATACAGCCCCGCGACCTGCGCTTCTTCCTCACCAAGCACTGCGCGTGCTTCGTCCAATGTCCAGGTGAAGTAGTCGCCATCGTCGTCCATGTTAATGTCGGCGTCCTGAGAGGCATAGAAGCCGCCGTGCTCGCGATCGCTCAGCCACTCGTTCATCCAGCGAACGATGTCGCGCGCCACCTTCGCGAAGAATTCTGAACCTGTCGCCTGATAGGCATGCAAATAGTTTTTCAGCAGTTCGGAATTGTCGTAGGACATTTTCTCGAAGTGCGGCACCACCCATCGCTCATCGACCGAGTAGCGATGAAAGCCTCCCGCGAGCTGGTCGTACACGCCGCCATTGGCCATGTGCTCGAGTGTGGCGGCGAACACGTTGCGAACCTGATCCGCACTTGTAGGGACAGCCGCCCCCGGCTGTCCAGTAGCACCACCCATGTAGGGATGGCCGCCCTCGGCTGTCCGGCGGAGGGGAGCCCCGCGGGAGTATCTCTCAATCAGCAAATCCAGCGCCGACGGATGCGGAAACTTCGGTGCATTTCCAAACCCGCCGTTCTTCGGATCGAACATCCTCAATGCCGACTC
>JASIEN010000491.1 GCA_030045935.1 Candidatus Sulfotelmatobacter sp. | reverse complement strand
TCGATGTCTTCAAATGCGTAGACGTGTTCATCTTCATAGACTTTCCTGGAAGGGATTTCGCCGCGCAGGATACGGCAGAAGAGACAGTTGGCATCATTACTCATTCACAATCACCTGACGAAAACAGTAACATCGGGTGCAGGAATCAGGCTACCGCATAGCATGACTATATGAGAACAGCCTGCTCGGATGTTTTCGTGCCCCGTGTTGAATCAGTCTAAGCGCACCAGGAAGACCGCGCCTTCAGGCGTGGCGGTTTCTGCCGCCAGTTCTGTGGCGCGTGCGCGGTCGTCGTCGAGAACTCTCACCCGCACCCACCAGTCTCCCGCGGGACTGGGGAAGCGCAGCACCTTCGCCGTGCGATATCGGCGCTCAATATGATCGGCCAATTTCGAGGCTTCGTGTTCGTGGCGAAATCCGCCGATCTGAACCGCCCACTTCCCTCCCGCATTCAGCGGCGCGGGAGTCTGCATCACCTCCAGCTTCACTTCCGCCGTGCCGGGCAAGTAGACGTCGAGTTTGCGCGCGGCAGCCAACGACAGATCGATAACGCGCCCCGGAATAAACGGGCCGCGATCGGTAATTCGAACCAGGGCCGAGTGCTCGGTTTTCAAGTTCGTCACCCGAACAACCGTTCCCAGCGGCAGCGTGCGATGCGCAGCCGTCATGGCGTGCATGTTGTAGACCTCGCCGTTCGATCCCACACGATTGTGATATGGCGGACCATACCAGCTCGCTAGTCCCGTTTCCGTGGCTAGCGGAAGCGAGTTGGCGGGAATAATGGGCTCGGAGAAACCACCTGGGGCGTCCTCCGGTCGCTTCTCGCCATCGCCCTTTGCCGTGTCTTCCGGTTGTGAGGATTCAGTGGCAGTGCCTTCTGGTGCCGGAGGCGGGTTGATCCGCGCCTGCTTGGGATGGCTACACGCGCTGACCAGCAACGTAAACAACAGGAGAAAGAAGATCACGACGGGGAAGACGAAAGGAGCGCGCGCCCGCCTCACTTGCGCGGCGGAGTGTGTTTCTCCATATAATCGGCGAATTCGCTTAACCTTGCGCTGGCGATTCGCAACGCCTTGGTGGAATGCTGGCGTACAGCAGGTACAACTTCGTCGTTTAAATAGTTGATGAACTCGGGAATTTCTTTTTCCAGGCGCTCTGCGGCTTCGGCAACGGTCTTGCTGACGCGCGCAGAGGCCTCTTCCACCTTGCGGTTGAAGTCGGTCATGGTGGTCCTCGCTGTTGGGCGTGAATGAAATCACGCGCTGATTGCGGATGCCAGGCAGGGATATTATTTCGTGGTCTGGGCGCGAGGTCAATTGTTAAGGGGGTTGCGGCGTTTGGCATAATTTGGAAATCGCAATGAAGTCGCCAGAAACAAGTGTCCCGCAGTTCGATTTGATCGCATCTTCATTCCGCTCCCAACTTCTCTTCTGGTATAACACCCACGCTCGCGACTTGCCCTGGCGCAGGAGCCGTGATCCATACCGCATCTGGATTTCCGAGATCATGCTGCAACAAACGCGTGTCGCAGCCGTGATCGAGCACTATCACGAATTCCTGCGGCGTTTTCCCACCGTACAAAAACTTGCCGCCGCGCGCGAATCCAGCGTGCTCGCTGGCTGGAGTGGCCTGGGCTACTACCGGCGCGCGCGCATGTTACATGCGGCTGCCAAGCTCATTGCCCGCAGGCGTGACGGGAAATTTCCCACCACGGCAGCAGAATGGCTCGATCTTCCCGGCATTGGCCGCTATACCGCCGCTGCCATCGCCAGCATCGCCTTCGGCGAGCCCGTTGCTGTTGTCGACGGTAATGTCGAACGCGTGTTGCAGCGAGTTCTTGGAAACCGCCTAGCCAAAGAAAGAATCTGGCAGGCAGCTGGCGCCTTGCTTGATCCCAATCGCCCCGGCGATTTCAATCAGGCGATGATGGAATTGGGTGCTGTAGTTTGCGCACCACGCGCACCGGCATGTCTGACTTGCGCGGTTGTGAATCTCTGCGCAGCTCGGGGAGAATTGCCCGCAACCTCCGTCCCTGCACGTCAACAAAAACGAGACATTCATTATGCTCTCATCTGCCGCAGGAATCACAAGGGCCAGGAAGTCTTTGTCGTGCAACGGCCGCGCAATGCATGTTTAATGGCTGGCATGTGGGAGCTGCCGCAAGCGATCGTTCGCGAAGCAGGCGAGCCGGTGTTCACCCTCAAACACTCAATTACGACCACTGATTACTCGGTCATGGTCTATCGCAAAGGGTTGCCTGCCGGCGCCGATGGAAAATGGATCACCGGCAGCCAGGCTAGGCGGATGGCGCTTACGGGGTTGGCAAGAAAAATCCTGATACACGCGTCGATTCTGTGGGGGTCGCCCGAAGATGACGCCGCCCGATTTCCGCACCTCATCGTCTAAAATAGATACAGTCAGCTCGCCGGGGGGCGTATGCGCTGGCTGAGAAACCTTCTGCGACCAAGAACCGGAGGAAAAGCAATGGCGGCACTGGCGGCGGGCACAAAAGCGCCCGAATTTGAGTTGAAAGGGATGGATGGCCGGCGCTTCGTTTTACGTGACGAGTTGGCACGCGGGCCGGTCGTGCTGGCATTTTTCAAGGTCTCCTGCCCGGTCTGTCAATATGCTTTTCCGTTCCTGGAGCGCCTCGAGCGCGCATATGGCCACGAGCGCGTGCAAATCATTGGGGTTTCGCAGAACGACCCGCGCGAAACCGCTGCGTTCAACAAGGAATTCGGCGTCACCTTCCCCGTTCTGCTCGACGATCGGGAAACTTATCCTGTCTCAAACGCATACGGTCTGACTAATGTCCCGAGCATTTTCTGGATCGCTCAGGATGGCGAGATTGAAATCTCCAGTGTTGGTTGGGTCAAGAAGGATTTTGAAGAGATCGCCCGCAAGATGGCCGAGGCGCGAAACGTGCCGGTTGCCCCCCTATTCAAGCCCCAGGAAGACGTGCGCGATTTTCGCGCCGGTTGAAGCTCGAAGAACTGATCCCGCAGTCTGCGGGAATTTCAAACCGTAACCGAGGTAACTTTAGAGACCTCTTCACAGCATGCTAGCCTCGACCTGTACGCGTGTGTTCAGTAGTTTGCAGGCTCAATCTATCGAAAATGCCCCGACTGCCTCTTTTTCGCCTGGGATCAACAGCCCAGCAAGCGCCGCTGCCGCAATTAATTTCGGCTGCGCCCTCGATAGCTCTCGACCGACTCGCAGTTGGTGTCGACAATCTCCGCTACGACGTGGCCATTAGTGCCAGATTCATCGAAACTGCTCGCGCCCATATTACGCGGCTGATTGCGCGTCACGGCGAGCTGGAAGGATTGCTCGCCGCCGAGGCTCCCGCACGGGCCGAGGGACCATCATGGATGCGGAATGCCGTGGCGCAAACAACCCGTCCGCCCGCCGAAAAAGGTGACTTCAAATCCGCGCTTGCCGAACTCCATCTGGCGGCGCTGAATCGCGCCAAGAAAGAAGAAAACATATCCGTCGATCTTCTGGCACGGCTCGCGGTCACGAAGTTTCTGCGCTTCGAAATGAGCCAGCAGTTTGGGCATTTGGTTGAGCGCGGCCGCTTGCTGCTGAAGAACTACGACGGTGTGCGACAGGAAAAAAGCATTGAATACCGCGAGCGTATGGCTACGTTTCAGGTGCGCAAGAAGATCATCCTGCGCAAAACCGGCCAGGACTTGTTCGAAACCATTCGCGAGATCGAGAAAGAAACCCTTGCCCGCACGCGCCGCTCCTTATTTGGAGATGCTGACGGTCGGGAAAGCGGCGCCGCTCTCGGAAGTTACGGTTTGTTCGTGAACCGGCTGGTTTTTTCTGACGACGGCCGGGATGATTATCTCTGTGCGGAACATTACGTCATGCTCGGCCACTGGGATCGTGACCAGGACCGCTATCCCCGCTTGCAGGATGTCGTCTGGGGGTTTATTCGTTCACTTTATGGAGAAGACACCTCGACTGAAACCATCGACGCGTGGCTGTGCGCTCCGGAAAATGCGCGCGCTCTGGTGGGAACAGGAACGCCGGACGATTCCACCCCCGAAGGTCTTGCCCAACAGGAGCGGCTGGCAAAATGGGTGCGCGTGCTCGAAGACAACGAAGTCATTGAGTACGTGATTGCTGCCTATCACGCGGTGCCGCTGCTCAGCGAATATGCCCCGAGAATTAATCCGCAGCAGCTTAAGAACGCGCTGATCTCGCGTGCGGAATGCGATCGCGTCGAACGCATGATCCAGGAACACGGCAAGCTTTCCCCCAGCAACTTGTATGCTGCAGTCGGCAAGGTGGCAAGTTGCCGTGGCGCGGAACGCTCCAAGCTGGCGGCCCGCTTCCTGCTGGACTTTTCTCAATATCATCGCGACCTGCGGCGGCTGGAAACACTGAACGCCACTCTTGATTCCGTAAACCTCGCCCAGAGCGATAAAGTGCGCGAGCTGTCGCGCATGAATGGCACGCTCTACGAATTTCTTCTCCCTGCAGAACAGCAACAGCAACCGGAAGAGGAGCGCGTTCTGCGGCACGTTGTGTTGAAAGCTGACGTGCGCGACTCTACGCGGCTGACGCGCACTCTGATGGACAAGGGCATGAACCCGGCTTCGTATTTCAGCTTGAACTTTTACGATCCCGTGAACAAGCTGCTCTCCAAATACGCAGCGCAAAAAGTTTTTCTGGAAGGCGATGCCATCATTCTGGCGATCCTTGAGCGCGCCGGCGAACCCGAGTTGGCCGTCAGCCACGCCTGCGTGCTGGCGCGCGAGATCATCGAAATTGTCCGCGGCTACAACCAGCTCATGCAGCGATCGAAAATGCCCGGGCTGGAACTGGGCATCGGCATCACTCTGCAGGAAACCGCGCCGCTTTATCTGCTCGATGGCGAGCGGCAGATCATGATCTCGGAGGCGCTCAACGAAAGCGACCGCCTTTCTTCCTGTAACAAGCGCGCCCGCAAAATCATGGAGTCGCAGGCTGGGCCGTTTCACGTTTATGTCTTCGAGTCGGGAGACAAAGGCGCAAATCCGGAAGATTCCATTGTCAGCTTCAACCTCGGCGGAATCCGCATGAACGAAGCGGCCTTCCAGAAGCTGGAGCAGGAGATTTCACTTACCCCACTCAACGTGAAATTGCCGGCTTCGCTGGCCTCGTCTGAAAAGGGCGAGTACCGGCTGTTCAGTGGCACGGTCCCGGTCGACCGCGACATCTTCCACAAAATTGTCGTGCGCGTCAGCCGCGTGCCACGAATCAACACCGAAGATTTCTCAGTCCAGGGATGGACCGAGCGAACCTACTACGAAGTCTGCACCGATCCCGCGATTTACGCCGCGCTGGAGAAGAAGAAAGGCGCGAAGGCGTAGCTCTTTCAGCGTTTTGCTGCGGTTTGGCAGAAATTCGGCTAAATTCCCGCTTAACCCTTCTTGCGCTTCGACTCACGGCATCCGACGATCCAGGTAAACCAAATCTGGTCCTCCGCCCAATGTGGTCCGCATGCATCCCCCAGCTATGCCAAGCCCTACCTTCGTGCCTTCAGGTTTTACTTCCACTCTGAGTACAGTGACCCTGATTTCGCTGTGCAACCCCGATCAGTGCAAACCGTGACCTGTGGTTTGGAAACGGATCTTCGTGAACTCACCGGGATGTAGTTCCCCAAAGATCGGGAGTTGACTAAACGCAGCCGAAAGGCAGGCACGCTGTTTGAATCGCACGGTATTGCTATCCAGCTTTATGCTGCTACTTGTTATTGGCGCCTTTCTCCTTCAGAACGGATGCGGCACTGCAGCAGACCCACCCATCCAACATGTAGTGATCATCTTTCAGGAGAACCGCACACCCGATAACCTGTTTCACGACCCAGTGCTGATCGCGGCGGGGGCCGATATTGCCAGCAGCGGGATCAATTCGAAGAGCCAGAGGATTCCTCTCCTGCCGCTGAACGAGCAGTACGATCCTGGTCATGCCCATAGCAACTTCGTCCAGATGTGCGATCGAAAACCCACGGGCGAGTGTGCTATGGACGGCGCCGATCTCATTCCCGTGCTCTGTATTGCCAACGCAACCAATTGCCCGCCGCCGAATCCGCAATTTGCCTATGTCGATCCGGCCGACGTGAAACCCTATTTTCAGTTGGCTGAGCAATATACGTTTGCCGATCGCATGTTCCAGACGAATCAGGGTCCGAGCTTCCCCGCACATCAATTCATCCTTTCGGGTACTTCGGCTCCGTCGCCGAACAGCAAACTTTTTGTCGCAGAAAATCCCAGCACCAGTGGCGACGCCTCAGGTTGTACAGCGCCCCCAAATACGAGCGTGCTGCTGATTGATCCCGACGGGCAGGAGTCGAGCAGCCAATATCCCTGCTTCGAGCATGCGACTCTGCCCGATTTGCTCAACCAGAAGGGACTAAGCTGGCGCTACTATGTCCCCCTCGGGGATTCAGACTGGACCGCACCAAATGCCATTGAGCATATGTGCCGCCCCAATGCGGAACCTCCGAACGCTACCGCGTGCCTCGGTCCCGACTGGACGAACAATGTAGTGCTTTCGACACCTCAGAATCCTGCCCCAGTGCTCACTGACATATCGAATGGAAGCCTCTCCAACGTGAGCTGGGTTATTCCAACGGGAACTGCCTCCGACCATCCTCCGGGGATTAGTGAGGGGCCATCGTGGGTAGCGGCTGTAGTAAATGCCATTGGGCACAGTCAATACTGGCGGAACACGGTGATCTTCATCACCTGGGACGATTGGGGAGGGTGGTACGACCACGTTCCTCCGCCGAAAGCGCGCAATTCCTACGAGTACGGATTTCGCGTCCCGCTGATTGTGGTCTCGCCTTATGCCAGACGTGGCTATATTTCTCACGTGCAGCACGATTTCGGGAGCATTTTGAAATTTGTCGAGGTCACATTCGGCCTGCCTTCGCTAGGGTATGCCGACGCGCCGGCCGACGATTTATCTGATTGTTTCGATTACTCACAGCAGCCGCTGCCGTTTCAAACCATCAATGCCCCGCTTGGCGCCGACTTTTTTATTCACGACACCCGTCCACCCCAGCCCCCGGACGATGACTAG
>JASIEN010000490.1 GCA_030045935.1 Candidatus Sulfotelmatobacter sp. | reverse complement strand
GAACTGCACCTGGGCGGAACGGAGGCCTGCCTGTTGTTGAATGTTGAGAATCTTTCCGGGAATTGCAAGACACACGGCGGCTTACCTCTCTTTTACTGAACCATTTCCCAGAACTGCGCGCTGTGATGTGGATCACAGTTTATCAGCAAGGAGGTTTCTGTCGGCACTCACGGCCTCATGTGATCCACATCACAGTTGCTTTGGTCACGATGCATTAAGTTCAAAGACGAAGGCCTGAACGATGAAGTATCTGGATGAATACCGCGATCAGGGTATTGCCCGTGCCCTGCTGGCAGAAATTTTCCAGGTAACGACGCGGCCGTGGGTGCTGATGGAAATCTGTGGGGGGCAGACGCACACCATCATGCGGTACGGATTGGATGAACTGCTGCCGCACGGAGTCGAGCTGGTGCATGGCCCGGGATGTCCAGTGTGCGTCACGCCGCTCGAAACCATCGATAAGGCGATCGAACTCGCTCTCCGGCCGGATGTGATTCTGGTTTCGTACGGCGACATCCTGCGCGTGCCGGGATCGAAGTCAGATCTGTTTCGCGCCAAGGCGCTGGGCGCAGATGTGCGCATTGCCTACTCTCCGTTGGAGGCCGTAAAGATTGCGCGGGCGCGTCCGGATCGCAAGGTAGTGTTTCTGGCTATTGGTTTTGAAACCACCGCCCCTGCCAACGCCATGGCAGCGTGGCAGGCCAAACGCGAAGGGTTGACGAACTTTTCCATGCTGGTATCGCATGTGCTTGTGCCGCCCGCGATTCGAGCGTTGATGGCCTCGGCAGAAAATCGGGTGCAGGGGTTTATTGCGCCGGGGCACGTTTGTACGGTGATGGGCTGCGGTGAATATGAGCGGCTTGTCACAGATTTCCGCGTGCCGATCGTGGTTGGAGGGTTCGAGCCGGTCGACCTGCTGGAAGCGATTCTCCTGCTGGTGGAGCAACTGGAAGCAGGGGAGGCTCGGCTGGAAAACCAGTATGTGCGGTCGGTTTCGTACAAGGGCACTCTGCCGGCGCAGAAGGTGATGGCTGAAGTGTTTGCGGTAACGGACCAGAAGTGGCGAGGGCTGGGACCAATTCCCCAGAGCGGGCTGCGGCTCAGCGAGAAATATGCCGGCCTTGATGCCGACCGTGTTTTCGATCTGGGAGCCTTGACGGTGGACGAACCTGCCGAGTGCATGAGCGCGCAAGTCCTGCAGGGTTTGAAGAAACCGACGGATTGTCCGGCATTCGGAACTCGTTGTACGCCGGAGAATCCGCTGGGCGCACCCATGGTTTCGTCGGAGGGCGCGTGCGCCGCGTATTACCAATACCGGCGGCATGGCGTCGAGGATCGAGGGTGTGCGACGCTGCAGGAGAAGGCGAACTAGGAGGAAGGCGTGTCAACCAAAAGCATTGTCGAGTTGAGCTGTCCGCCGCCGCTTCCGGCGAAAGAGACAGTGCTGCTTGGCCACGGCAGCGGAGGAAAGCTAAGCGCCGATTTATTGCGGGATGTCTTTCTGCCTTTCCTGCGCAATCCTGTGCTGGCCCGGCTGGACGATCAGGCGGTGGTAGCGATCAGCGGCCAAAGAGTTGCAATGACGACTGATTCGTTCGTGGTCAAGCCACTGTTTTTTCCTGGTGGAGATATCGGGTCGCTGGCGGTGCATGGAACCGTGAACGATCTGGCAATGGGCGGGGCGGTTCCGCTTTTTCTCAGTGCCGCTTTCATTCTTGAAGAGGGACTGGCCGTCGACCCACTGAAGCGCGTGGTGCATTCGATGCAACAGGCCGCCGATGCTGCCGGAGTACAGGTAGTTACTGGCGATACCAAAGTGGTGGAAAAAGGCAAGGGCGACGGGTTGTTTATCACCACAACCGGTATCGGCGTTGTTCCCGAGGATGTCGAACTTTCGGCCGATCGGGCGCAGCCGGGTGACAAAGTCATTCTCAGCGGTTCGATTGGCGAGCACGGCATCGCAATTCTGGCCCAACGCGAGGGACTGGAATTTGAGACAACGATAAAAAGTGACAGCGCACCTTTACACACATTGGTGGCTGCGATGCTGCGGGCGAGCGGTGAAATTCGCTGCATGCGCGATCCGACGCGAGGCGGAGTATCGAGTACGCTGAATGAAATCGCACAACAGTCACGCGTATGCATCGAATTGGAGGAATGGACGATCCCGGTGCGGGAGGAAGTCCGCGGGGCATGCGAGTTGCTGGGCCTGGATCCTCTTTATGTGGCAAATGAGGGGAAGCTGGTTGCGATTGTGGCGCCAGAGGCGGCAGATTCGATTCTGCAGGCAATGAGAAAGCATCCGTTGGGAAAAGAAGCATCCGTCATAGGAACCGTCCAAGAGGAACGCTCCCGCTCTGGCAGGGTGATGATGCGAACTACGCTTGGGACGAGGCGGATTGTGGATATGCTGGCGGGCGATCAGTTGCCCCGCATTTGTTGAGGAAGCATGCACGAACTGGGCATTGCCAATTCGATCCTCGAGGCGGTGAGGACCGAAATCGCGCGAGTGCCCGGCGGGTATGCCACGAAAGTTTCGGTGCGCATCGGCGAGATGACAGCGGTCGATCCCGAGGCGCTGCAATTCAGTTTTGATGTGCTGACGCAGGAAACTAATCTTGCTGGCTTGCAGCTTGAAGTGCAAATTTGTCCCTTGCGGAATCGATGTGAAGAATGTGGCGAGGAATTCATTGTTCGCGATTTTGATATTCAATGTCCTAAATGCGGCAGCCTGCGAACAAAGTTCTTCAGCGGAGATGAGTTCGCGTTGGATTATTTGGAGGTAGAGGAATATGGAACGAGTTTCATTGGAGCGCAAAGTACTGAGTGAGAATGACCGAATCGCTGCGGAACTGCGAGCGAGGTTTCAGGAACACGGAGTTCTTTGCCTGAATTTCATCAGTTCGCCCGGATCCGGCAAGACCAGTTTGCTGGAGCGCACGCTGGCGTGTCTTCCGAAGGGCGAAAGAGTGGCGGTGTTGACAGGTGACATTCAGACCGAGAACGATGCGAATCGGCTGAAACAGTATGGGTTTCCCGTCAAGCAGATTACGACTGGGGGCACATGTCACCTAGATGCGAGGATGATCGAGCGGCATCTCGCCGATTGGCGGCTGGATCGGCTCGATTTGCTGCTCATCGAGAATGTGGGAAACCTGGTTTGTCCCTCGAGCTACGATTTGGGGGAAGAAGCGAAGATTGTCGTGCTGAGCGTGACTGAGGGCGAGGACAAGCCGCTGAAATATCCCTCGATATTCTTCAAGTCCCAATTGATGATTCTGAACAAGGTCGATCTTTTGCCTTACGTGTTGTTCGATGTGGCCGCTGCTGAAGAGAATGCGCGGAAAGTTCATCCGGGAATGGAGATCGTGAAAGTCTCCTGCCTGAAAGGAAATGGGCTCGACGAATGGCTGACGTGGCTTGAGAAAAAACGGCAAGCGCAAAGAGAGAAGCAACCGGCAGCAGTACGCTGATGCGTATGGATGTCCGGCGCCAAATCGAAGTCTCTGGAATTGTTCAGGGAGTCGGATTCCGGCCCTATATTTATCGTTTGGCAACCGAACGAAAGCTCAAAGGAAATATCTGCAACACACCCGCCGGAGTGGTCATCGAGATTCAAGGCTCTCCCGAGGCCGTTCAAAGCTTTGTTGAAACTGTGCCGAAGGAAGCGCCACCTCTGGCGCGAATCACGAATTTCACCATACGGGAAATCTCCTGTAACGGCGAGCAGAGTTTTTCCATCATTCACAGCCACGCCGGCGAAGAAGTGCATACCCTGATTTCGCCCGATGTCGCCATCTGTGCTGATTGCCTGCGCGAGATGTTTGATCCGGCCGACCGGCGATATCTCTATCCTTTTATTAACTGCACCAATTGCGGGCCGCGGTTCACGATTGTGCGCGGCATTCCGTATGACCGGCCGAGCACGTCGATGGCTGTGTTCCCCGTGTGCCCTGCGTGCCAGGCGGAGTATGAGGATCCGCTGAACCGCCGCTTCCATGCGCAGCCGAATGCGTGCTGGGACTGCGGGCCGCAGGTTGAACTGTGGGATCGGGAAGGCCGAAAAATCCATGTCGAGGATCCTGTGAGGGAAGCAGTCCGGCAGTTGCAGTTGGGCAACATTGTTGCGGTGAAGGGGCTGGGAGGTTTTCATCTTGCGGCCGACGCAACGAACCCTGCTGCTGTTTCTCTGTTGCGGGAACGCAAACGGCGCGTGGAGAAACCGTTCGCTGTGATGGTGCCAGACTTGGGTGCGGCGCGGGAAATTTGCCAGATCGATGCCGCAGCTGAGAAGGTAATGCAATCGGTACAGCGGCCGATCGTCTTGTCGCTGAAAAAAAATGCAAGTCTGGTCGCAGAGGAAGTCGCTCCGTTCAATCGATATCTGGGAGTATTCCTGCCTTATACTCCGCTGCATTACCTGCTGTTCAATAGCGGCAAGTTCAAGGCCCTGGTGATGACCAGCGGCAACCTGAGCGAGGAGCCGATTGCTATCGACAACATTGAGGCCACAACACGGCTTCGCGGCCTCGCCGATTTTCTTTTGGTTCACAATCGAGAAATCCTGCTGCGCTGCGACGACTCGGTTGTGCGCGTGGTCAATGGAGTCACGCGGCACATGCGGCGTTCTCGTGGGTTTGTGCCTGTGCCTGTGTTCTTGAAAGATAAGCAGCCGGCGGTTCTGGCAGTCGGTGGCGAACTGAAAAATACGATTTGCCTGACCAAAGGCGAGCATGCGTTCTTGAGCCAGCACATTGGCGATCTCGAAAACTCGGAGGGCTGTAAGTTCTTTGAAGAAGCCATTGAACATCTCGAAAAGATTCTGGAAATTAAACCGGAAATGATTGCCCACGACCTCCATCCAGACTATTTCTCGACGAAATGGGCACTTGGGCAATCGGCAATTCGCACAGTTGGAGTGCAACATCATCATGCGCACATTGCGAGCTGCATGGCGGAAAATCATCTCCAGGGACGCGTCATCGGCTTCGCGCTGGACGGGACTGGCTATGGCACGGATGGGCAGATCTGGGGCGGTGAAATCCTGCTCGCAGACTATGTGAATTTCGAACGCGCGGCGCATTTCGCTTACGTTCCTCTGCCCGGGGGCTCGGCTGCGATCCGCCAGCCGTGGCGGATGGCGGCAAGCTTTCTGCTACGAGCGTATGGGCCGGAGCTGGTGAAGCTTCCGATTCCCTTCCTGGAGC
>JASIEN010000489.1 GCA_030045935.1 Candidatus Sulfotelmatobacter sp. | reverse complement strand
CAGCACCTGCGCGACCGTGGCTACCCCGACGACGCCGATCTGGTGGAAGGTGAATCCGATTTTCTACAAGGCCGTTTGCAGCAGTCCCAAGATTGTTTTACGCGGATGACGCAATCGAAGAACCCTCTCTATCGCTCCTATGGCTATTCGCTCCTGACCCGATTGTTTGCCGAGCAAGGCATGTACGCCGAGGCCATGGAGGCCGTCGAGAAAGGATTAAAAAAAGATATTGAGTCGGGCGATTCAGCCCACCGTGCGGAAAAACTCCTCGATCGCGGATATCTTGAATGTCGCGCAAAGCAATACGACGCCTGCTTGCAAGATACTAAGCTAGCCCTGGGTTTAGACCGTAGCTTGCAAAGGTCGCTTAGCGCCGCTACAGTGCTCGGCCACGCCGCGTATTACGCTAATGAAGACATGAGGGAACGACTTGCTGCAGAGCTACGCAGTATTGAAGCTGAACTGCCAAAGGAAGATCTGAAACCACTGTCCGCTGTTGTTCGCATGAGTATCCATAGAGAAGTGCTGCTCGCGGAGAGCCAGTGGCAGGAAGTGCTCGAAGAGCTCAAAACATTACGAGGCGTGAACCGTTCACAAGAAGAGCTACGAAGAACGCGACGCGATGATGCCTTTTATTTAACGGAAGAGTTGCTTGGGCGAGCGTTATCAATAGCAGCCGAACGCGCGCCCGACAAACCGTCTGCAAAGATGATGAGGGAGGAAGCTCTCACCGCATTTGAGACCGTCGCTGAAAAGCCAGGACTGGTGTGGCAGGCGGCGATGGGTTTTGTACCCGGGGCCGTGAATGGAAGCCAGAAGGAACTCGAAGCTATAAGCTACGCGGTTCACCGGACGAATTAAGCGTCCAGAAAGGAAACGACAATGGCGAACAAGAGAAGTGTGTCTAGGAGAAAGCTATTGAAGGGAGCTGTTGCTGCCGGATTGATCGGGGGTGTCGGCCTGCTCCCGGTTCAAGGCATAAAACCCACGACGAAGACAACTATCGCTCTGGGGACGACCGACCTTGACTCCGTCTCCACGCTTGCCGTGTGGTTGGCAATTACTGCGAGAGATAAGTTTCTCGACTTTGACCCCTCAAGTTTGTCGGATCAGGACTTCGCCAAAAAGTTGGTTGGAGACATGAATATCGCTGGAGGGGATACGGCCGTCGGTCAGATCCAGGGTATAATCAAACTGATCCGAAATGAAAAAACCATTTACGACCAAACTAAAGCTGACCTCAAGTCGCTCTCCGCACTAATCTACACAGCGCCACAGTGTCCGAAATACTATGCGACGCTCGTGTCGATGGCAGGAGGTACTTGTAAGTGAGCCTCGACCGATTACCGCGCGCCACCTTAATAGTATTGGTGTCGGCCCTCTGCACGGTTTTCGCAAGCAGCGGCCAGTCCTATCCGCACTACCGAAAGCTCCTCATACCAGGCCCATTTCGATTCCCCACACCCGAATCCGAGCTCTTGAAAATGCGCGACGATCAAGACGTAGCCGCGATGCGGAATCACGCTTGGAACCTCTTCGCAGGTTTGACGAATGCGGAGGGTCCAATGGCAAGGCGCCCTCCGAGATGGGACACATGGTTCACGAAATGTGACGTAAAACTGTCGATCTGCCTGCCTCCTAGCCCAAAGACTTCTAACCAAGAACGTCTAATGCGCGCGTTCGCTATCCCCGCGCAGAACGTCTTCACAGCTAATCTGAATGCGAATCTGTTGAGATCCAACTCAGCAAGTTACCATACTGAACTCGAAAATGCTTTACTCAGCTTCCTCAAGGAGGATCCGCAGTTCGCCTCGGTGTTGTTTAATCAACCGGCTCGAGATTTTGTGCTTGGGAATGGATTGTATAGCAAAAGCGTCCTCGATCAGATGCTTTCGGATCGTCTAAAGGCCAATGCCGTTGAGGGCGAACGGGAGATAGCGCCGTTTCCACGGGACGCGGTCGTTCTGAAGACCGCGTGGGAGCTCGTGACGGCTCAAACCGACGGTAAGGCGCAGCTTTGGGTTTGGAACCCCGAAATGGAGAAAGAAGAGCAGTTCGAACCAGGAATTGCAATTCCAAGGGCCAAGGGCTGGAATAAGTCAGTCACGATTGATACAACGAAACGTGGATGCCGTGATGGCGACTACGCGGACGACGAACCTATCCCGATAGATTGTTTTTATTCCTTTCCTATCAACGCTGCCGTGCCGTACTGGGATCAGCTCGTAAACGAAATCAACAACATGGGAGTACCAACTCCTGGTTCGCGGAGTTATATGGTCCTGATGGCTGTTCACGTAGCGACGAAGGAAATCACTGACTGGGTTTGGGCAACATTTTGGTGGTTTAACCAATCCAGCAACCGAGACTATGGGTGGGACCGTCCTCCTAGCTCAATATTAAAGGGCAACAAATGGAGACACTTTCTTATGGATACGACCCTGAGCGGTAACACCCCGCTCGCTTCGGACTTCGGCAACAAGATCTGCTACAACCGGTATCTCGAGGAAAAGCAACCAAATGGAATGGTTTCAAATTGCATAGGGTGCCACGTTAGAGCTGTCTACAGTCATAACGCGAATCTGGGGCGTTGCGGTTACGCACTTGGTCATACACAACGATGCACGGAAACACAGCTAGGCTCCCTGCCCAAGTGCTTAGATATCATTCATACTGAGTGTACCGGTGTTGAGGATTACTATCAGAGTGCGATTAAAACAGACTTCTTGTGGTCCATCCCTGGTAATCAGGACTCCGAGGCAGAACATGTCCAAGAAGCGTTTGTAGATCTGCTTGAGAAACGGCTAGCAAAGCACTAGAACCATCCCCTTTGTCCCTTGTCCCTTTTTCCTTCCATTTCCCGCCTTACTCACTGAGCGCGCCGAGAGGTTCCGGCTAACACGCTTGGCAAACGCGGCTGTGCGATGGGGAAGAGTGCGGCCGCGCGTCGCCTCCCGCGCTCGGGGAGGACTTTGTGGACAAACTTGGAAAAGCTTCGACCGTGGCCGTTGCGGCGCGGTTTCGAGTGAAGCGGCTCTGGGAAATCACTCCGATGAGCTCGAAGTTAGTTTCGAATACAACGACTAAAACAATGGCACTGCGACTTGCATCGCTGGTAGTATGCACAGCTGCGGTCGTACAGGTGTGCGGCGCACAGCAAGGGCAGGTGCCAACTCCCATTCGGCCGAGGTCGGCACCCTATTCCTTTCACAAGCGCTCTAAAGCTGCCAAAACCAGTACAGCGAGTACGC
>JASIEN010000488.1 GCA_030045935.1 Candidatus Sulfotelmatobacter sp. | reverse complement strand
GTTTTTAGGCCGCTTGCGTCACCGCGCCATTGTGTTAGGCCGTGGCGGCACCAGTTCACTCATACTCCTGGGCGAGCGCATGATGAAGGCGGGCATCTTTCTTCTTGCGCTGTTCTCGATCCTCGGAATTGTCGGCGTAAACCTGACCGCTGCACTTGCAGGCGTGGGCATCGGAGGCCTGGCGATTGGTTTCGGGGCGCAGCAGACGATCGCCAACCTGTTCGGCGGCGTGTCCGTTCTAGGCGATGAAGTTATTCGCGTGGGCGATCTCTGCAAGTTCGGCGATCGTACCGGAGTGGTCGAAGACATCGGTTTGCGCTCCACCCGCGTGCGCACCGAAGACCGAACGCTGCTCGCCATCCCCAACGGCACCATCGCGACCATTAACGTCGAGAACCTTTCGCGCCGCGACAAGATGCTTTTCAAGACGGTCCTCAATTTCCATCTCGACACATCTTCCCAGCATCTCCAGACCGTTCTCACCGAGCTTCGGCACCTGCTGACCAGCCACGACAAAGTCGAGCCTTCCACCGCTCGCGTGCGGCTGGTCGAGGTTACGTCTTCTTCGATCAATGTCGAAGTCGTCTGCTATGTTCTGACCCAGAATTTCGACGTCTTCTCCAACGTCCGCGAAGACCTGCTGCTGCAGATCATGAAGTATGTGGAAGACTCTCCTGCAAATCTGGCGCGGCCTTCGCAGACGCTCTATCTGAGTACGGACGGCGGAGCAGCAGCCGAAAAGCTTAAGGCTGCCGGCCAATAGGGCCCACTTCAGAAGAAATGGCAGCCCTAGCCGGCAAGACGTTGCAACATGGCATGTGGCGGTTAACCGCGGCTGCGGCCCAATAATTTTGGGGTCGCCGGACAGCCGAGGGCGGCTGTCCTAGATTCTGCTCCTCCACCACCGCGTCAACCACTCCAGAAAGCGATGCGTGGGCCAATACACTATTGCGGGAACGACAATCATATACATCAACAAATACACGAATCCCGGGACAACGTGCTGTTCATGAAAGAACGGCCCGCGCGCCCAGTTCACATCCAACTGCGGACGCCAGAAATAATTGATGGGCAGCACGATCCATGCTGTCAGGGTCTGATAGATCCAGCCGCGACGATCGTATCCGAGCTTCCAAATTGTCCATAACAGCAGCGGAGGCGTTACGATGTGAAACAGGCTGAGCAATCGAATGGATAGTGCAATGTGGGGATCGAACATGTATTCTGTGCCACCGATGAAATGCCGGCCCGTGACAAGCGCGCCTGCAAGATCAATGATGAACAGTGTCTGAAAAAGCAGCAGGCTTGCCGCCTGCCAGGAAAAGATCAGCGGGCTTTCCATCCACAGGCCCATCCCAATCAGCAGGTTTCCGAGATCGCAAAAAAAGAGAAAATTCTGCGGACCATATTGCCGCAAATAAACTGGCGCCCACACCAGCAGCCACAGGGTCCAGAGAATTTTGAGCCAGAGCGGTATGCGCACGGGGAGAATTGTATGCGCGTTGGTGCTCTCGGTAAGAATTCTCTGCGCACGCGCGGCATTTCGGAACCTCGCCCTGAGAGACGAAAGCGACCGGTGGGCGAAGTCTCCCTCTTAAGATTTTAAATTAATGTTTTCTCAAGTCCGCGACTGGATCTTCGCCATGCCGAAAGGCCTGTCCGCTCGGACTGTGCCAAATCCCACAACTGAATTACTCCGGTAACTTGCTGCTCCTTACGGGTGTACCTACGATGACCTCAATATGGGTTATCAAGCGCTCCTATTCTGCCCAGACGACAAGACTTCCCGCTCGGTAACGCAAGTTCTTAGCGAGTTGGATTTCGACGTGGTCCCCTGCACCGAACCCTTTGCCGCCGTTAAGAAAATGATGGCGGAGCGGTTTGACGCGGTTGTGGTGGATTGTGACAACGAGCAGAACGCAACCCTGCTTTTCAAGAGCGCACGCAACACGGCAAGCAACCAGTCATCGCTCGCGGTCGCGGTTGTCGAAGGGCAGGCAGGAGTGGCGAAGGCATTTCGCATCGGGGCGAACCTGGTCCTGACCAAACCTATCAACGTGGAGCAAGCCAAAGGCACCCTGCGAGTTGCCCGCGGACTGCTGCGCAAGAATGAAGCCGCAAAATCTACCATGTCGGCGGGAAGCGCGCCCAAACCTGCACCTGCCACGCCGGGCTCAAAACCCACAGCCCAAGCTGCGACCCCAGTTCGAGACATGAAACCGGGATCGCCGACGATTGTCCCCGTGGTTGCGGCGCGAAGCACGGCCACTCCGGCTGCAAAAGCACGGAACATTTTCCCGGCAAACGATACAAAATTCGTTGCCGCAGAGGCGGAGGAACCGGAAGTCGAGCTACTCGAAGTGGATGAAGAGCCGGTAGTCGCGTCCACAACCGCGCGAAAGACTCCTGTGACCCCTGTTTCAGAAGTCTCGCCTGGGCGGGCTAAACCCATTGTGGCCACGGGAAGGGGCCGCGCAGGGTCGGCCCCATCTCCCGCCAGCGCGGCCAGCGCGCCAGCACCCGCGCGCGAATCCAAATCTGCCAAGCCCGGAGATAGAACCTCTTCTACAGTCGAAACCAACAAGGCTACAGTTGAGATTGAGGGCGGGAGCGAGACTAGTGCGATTACCTCTGCATCGCCCCCATTTCCCGCGCCTACATTCACGTTCGGCGGAGCGATTGAAAGCGGTGCTCAAGCCGGCAAGAGCGGCACCAAGAAGATGATCCTGGCAGTTGCCGCCGTTGCGTTAATCGCAGCCGGCGCTTATGTGGCCTGGATGCAGTTTGCGCCGCACGGCAGCAACACAGCACATCCCATTGCTTCGCAACCTGTAAAAATTCCAGCGCCCGCACCTGCTGCAGCGGCCGCACCTGCTGCAGCGCCCGAAACTGCTGCGGCTCCGGCGGTCACGAATCCCGTTCCATCGCCAGAGCCTTTGACCGCCGATACCAGCACAATTTCCACAACAGAAGAGACTGAACCCTCGCCAGCACCGCAACCCGCGACAGGTTCTGCGCGAACGGCGCACAACAGTAAGCCGAGCGCGGGCAGTGAGAATGCCAAACCTTCGGCAGCGGCTCCGGCAGAGAGCAAGACGACGAAGGCCGAAG
>JASIEN010000487.1 GCA_030045935.1 Candidatus Sulfotelmatobacter sp. | reverse complement strand
GCCGCCTCAGGGAAGAGCGGCACCTGCAGCGCGAGTTTCGGACCGTTCTCGTCACGGAGCTTCAGCGCAGTGACGCAGGTCATATTGCCGCCCGCGGAATCGCCGCCTACTGCGATCTTGCTCGCGTCCACCCCCTGCGCATCGGCGTTGTCAAAGAGCCAGCGCACGAAGTATTCGATCTCATCGATCTGCACCGGGAACTTCGCCTCCGGCGCGAGTTGATACTCAATGATGTAGGTGATTATTCGGGCACGCTCGGCGATGAGCCGCATCGGCACTTCGAACTCGTCAAGCGTCCCGTAGGTAAAGCCGCCACCGTGCAGATACACTAAGGCCCCGGAAGGCGCAGTCGAATTGGTCGGTGTGTGCTTGCGAACCGCCAGGGAGCCGTGGGGGCCGGGCAGGACGAGAGTCTCGACGGCTCCGATCTTGGGCCACGGTCCTTCGCCCAGCATCTTGTGGTCACGACGGCCCTGGGCAATCGATACATCGGCGCCGAGGGTAGGGCCCTTCGGCAGCCAAGCCTTGAGTTCGGGGTCGAGTGTTCCACGGCCCACTGATGCGGGGATGTTTGTACGATTGTAAACTGGCATAGCTGTTCTCCTTTTATCCTTCCTTTTTGCGAGCGCCGTCGCGAATCGCGGTGGCGGCAACGGGCGTTTCATCGATCTGCAATTGACGTCCCTTGGACGGTCTGCTGCAGGACGGCATGAGTAGGTTCATTCAATTCGGTGACGATAAGAAATCTGCGCGAAGGCCTTGCAGATGTGCCTTCGCCATTGTTCGCGAGCGTTTTGAGCGGGCCGACGGCTTGAACAATTCCATGATCAGGACGAAGAATCTTTGGTCTCTAAGACAAGTGACTGGAGACATAGACTTCCTCCCGGCTCGACGTCTCCATCGGAAGCTAGCCTTGCAGGCGTCGGAGTGATTGCTGTTCTACCCCGTGATTCTGAACCGGGTTCCCTGTCTGTCCCTCTCGAAACTTCAGCCTCCGATGACTTCCGCCAGGAACCAGGCGCGGCGCTCGGTTTCATCGATCCAGTTTTCAATCAGGCTGGCAGTGGCAACATCGCCGTTTCGGTCGCACACCTCATGCAGGGCGCGCAACTCACCTGCCAGCAGCTTGTTGTCCGCGTGGACTTCGGTCAGCATATCCTGCGGGCTTACCGACAGTTCATTATTGTCGTGCAGGCGCTGGTGGCGTGAGATGTCGGAGATGGAATGCAGCGTGGTCCCACCGAGCTTACGGGCGCGCTCGGCGATGTCATCCGTCATGGCGAAAATCTGCTCGCCCTGCTCATCGAGCAGAAGGTGGTAGTCGCGGAAGTGTGGCCCGCTCATGTGCCAGTGAAAGTTCTTGGTCTTGAGATAAAGGGCGAAGACGTCGGCGAGCAAAGGGCGCAGGCCGGCGCAGATTTCTTCAACTCCATCGTGGCTGAGGTCGATTGTCGCTGGTGCGTTGTCGGTACGTCGAGGTTCCGCGCGAATTGGACTGTGCCTTGCCATAGTTTCCTCCGATAAAAGCTAGATGACGGCCGAAGCGAGGCGGTTGCAGTTAGACTGCGTTGGCTAATTCCCCGGAAATAGGGCCGTCGATCCCCCGGGGTTCAACCCGGGAATCTCGCTCCGATAGAAGTCTTGCTGGCGTCGGATGCGGCGAGTATGGTTACGGCGCAACCTATGATGTGACGGGCGGAGATAGCGCTCACAATGCAGCTTGAACGCTCGGGTGTGTATCCGACGCAATGAGTTGTCTGGGCTGATGAGTACTGGCAACCGACAACTGGGGACTGAAAACTGATTTCCAGCTACTGCCGCTGCATAACTTCGTCGATGACGACTTTGCCGCCTTTGTCGACGCTGATGACTTTGTGGATGGGAACGTAGCCCGTCATGGTGACGTCCACGATGTAGTTGCCGGGATCGAGCAGGACTTCCACTGGGGAATCCTTGTCGAGCATGTGCTCATTCACTGCGACCTGAGCGCCTTTGGGCTGCGTGTGGACGCTCAGCGTGCCCATACCCTGTGCTTCCTTGCCGCCAAACAGCTTTTTCATCTTGCCGGCGGTACGCATGTCATCGACATTGCCGAGAGCGCGCAAAATGGGCGTGAAACTGACAGTCTGGCCCAGAGTGAACTGGGCGTTGGTGGTTTCGTCGATGTAGCCGGACTTGCGAACCAGCACGACGTGTGTCCCGGCAATGGTCACGGCAACTTGCGCGGGCGTGAGCTTACCGGTGTCCTTGCCGTCGATGTAAATGTTCGCACCCGCCGGACTGCTGGACACCGCGAGCATCGCGGCGAGCTGGTTCAAGCGGCCCGAAACAAATGCCCGGCTGCCGGAAGCGACGTTAACGCTGCGCGAGTCGGAGATGTAACCAGGCTTGCTTATGACGATCGAATGCTGACCCACGGCGACGCCAGACAGAGTTACAGGTGTCACCCAGGATGGATCGGAGCGACCGTCGATCTGGATCTGCGCACCTTGAGGATTGGAATCGACGGCAAGCTCTCCGGGGACAATTGCGGGAGCGGGAGCAGATCTCCTTCTGGAGTTTTTACCGCGCGCCGGGGCGCGAGTTTCGGGTTCGGCATTGGTGGTTGGAGCGGGAGGCTCAAACGGTGTCGCCGAAGCTTCGGGCTGTACTGGCTGCGGGCTGGCAGCAGCAGGTTGAGACGGCGCCGGTTGAGCTGCAGCGGTTTGAGGCTGCTCGACGGGCGTGGCGGCAACGGGACGGCCCGAATCTCCTTCGGAATTCAAACTGTTGATGTGCATTACCAGGCCGATGGCGATGGCGAGAACTACGACCGCGCCGGCGGCGATGGAATAAATGATGAGGCGCGGAGGAACGTTCTTGATTTCTTTGACCGCTTTTTCGGCGATCTCGCGCGTCTGGAGTTTGAGCTTTTCGGGCTGTTCACCCTGAAAAATTGTTGGAGCCGCCGGCGCATGAGGTGTTGGCTGGTGGAAAACTTCTGCCGGCTTCGGAGTCGGATCGATGTACACCTCTTTGAGCGGGGGCATTTCCGTCATCTCGGAAAAGCTGGTAGCAGAGCCAGTCGAAGGAGCGTCTCCGGCCATCATGGGATCGACCGCGATCTTGGGGGCCGGCGCGGCGGCTTGCAAAGGTTCAAAAACAGGTTCATCGACCACGGGCGCCGACATTGCCGGCGGTGGTGGAGCAGCGGGTCTTTGCGTTTTGACCGCCGGCGCTGCGGGCGTCATGCGCGGTGCCGTGGATGCAGATGCGCCAGCGGCAGCAGCTTTGCTCTGGCCCGGTTGAGGGGCCATTGGACGCGCCGGGGTTGACGCAGGTATTGCTTTCGCCACAGGCGCGGGGGCCTTGGGGGCAGCAACAGCAGGTTTCGGGGCAGCGGAGGCGCCAATGAACTTTGCCTGGTTCGCGGCCTTCACCGCATCTGGAACCATGGTCCCCTTTGGCGGTGCAGCTTTGGCTGCCTGAGGCTTGGTTTCCTTGCACTTTTCGAGATCGTCGAGCAGTTCCCGCCCATTCTGGTAACGCTCATTGGGATCCTTCGATAGCGTTTTCAGGATGAGATCGCTTAGCGCAGGATGAATTTTTGGATTCAACTCGATGGGAGGAGTGGGGGTGTTCTCGACGATGATCTGACGCAAAGTTTCGGAGTCTTCCCCGTCGAAGGGCTTCTGGTCGGTGACCATCTCGTAGAACATGGCGCCCAGGCTGAACAGATTTGAGCGTCCGTCAATCTGCTCGCCGCGAATCTGCTCGGGTGACATGTAATAGAGAACCGGGGGAATACCGGGAATCTGCAGTGTGAATCTGCCTACGCTCGAGATGCCGAAGCTAAGAATTCTGACGCCGCCATCCCATCCGCACATAATTTTGGCAGGCTCGAGGCTGTAGTGGAAAACCTTGTGTGAGTGAGCATGATCGAGACCGCTCGAAATCTGGCGGCCGATGTCGAGCAGGTCCCAGATGGAAAAGCCTTCTTTGCGGGAGAGCATGGTGGCGATGCTGTTGCCCTGGATGTACTCCATAGCGGCGCAGAACTGGCCATCAATTTCGCCTGCGCTGGACAGGGGCGGAATATTGGAGTTGCGGAGAACTTTGCT
>JASIEN010000486.1 GCA_030045935.1 Candidatus Sulfotelmatobacter sp. | reverse complement strand
GTAAAGCTGCACCGTAAAGTCACAGTGTGACCTTAATGGAGTAAACGGAGTAGAGAGAGGGAAGGTTGAGAATTTGATGGCTGTAAGTTATTCTATAAAAGGGAATGTCAAGAGAAATATTTCGCCGCCGAGCTGAAAGCCGTGCGGGATTGGCTGGCATTCAGCCCTGGGATCAATGATGGCGTCGGTGGCGGCTGTGTTTTCCGTCCCCAAAGGTGCATAAAACCTCGTACCCGACCAACGGGAGGCCGTGGTCAGCGGCTGTTTTTCAGATCCGCCCCTTTTTCTCTTATCAGGATCGTGTTGGTCAGAACGGCCCGGAGCCGTCCAGGGCGCGCCGAAGAGCGCGGCGAAGCGAACCCTTGACGGCGAGGACCGTTCTGCGAGCATCTATCAAGAGGAGAAGGGGCATAGCGGGTGTCGATTCCCAAAGCGCAACAAGCAACAACGGATGCACAGTGCCAACCATGATTCTATTTGAGGCTCAAGGCCTATAGCTTTTTTGGGTTGTCCGAGGGGGCATACGATTGATTCAGAGACTCGAGTGCACGAGGCACCGATTGCGCCTAATAACTTACTAGATACTCGCCCTCGAACCCGAGCGCTTGGCGAATCCGACAGACCAGCGGCAGGGGAAACCTGGGATGGGGTCGGGGTTGCGCCGGGCGCTCAAGCTGCTTGTCGTTTCAGGTGTCCCGGGTCGAAACACTCTCCTTTCTTCCAAATCGTTAAAACGATAGCAGCTATCTTGCGCGCGACGGTCAGGCGGGCCATCGTAGGCCTCATCCCCGTAGCCAGCAAGGCAGCATAAAAATCTCCAAACGGGCCGGCAGAGGTACTGGCCCGGGCGGCTGTGCTCTTGAATACAGCCTTCAGCTCATGATTGTGATTCTCATTGAGACCGCGCAGGGACGGCTGTCTCTTGGCGCGCTGCAGTTGGCCGCCACTGACCCGATATTCGCCGCTGGCTCGAGTCTGTAGGGCCAGGCCGCTATAGGCCCACAGTTGCCGTTTGGTACGAAAACGGTGCGGCGTCTGAATAAGGGCAATGAGTAGGGCAACCCGAATCGGGCCTAGCCAGGGAACCTGGCGCAGGACGGTGTTCGCCGGATGTTTGTGGCTCTCCGCCAATAGCTCCCGCCGTGCCTCCCGGTGCAAGGGTTGCAGATCGTCCAGTTGTTGATATAACCACTCTGCTCGGCGCCGCACCCCCGCTTCCGTCAGTTTCTTCAACCACTCGCTGCGATACCGTGGGGAGTATACCTTCTGGCCACCACAGGGAATGGCCCAACTTCGATATAAGCCCTTGATCCGATTCCTCACCCGCGTCAGATCCTTCGTGATCGTCAGGTAGCTGCGCGTCATTTCCCGCAACGTGTGTACGCCCGCCCCTCCGTGGTAGACCGGCGAGAGAAGGCCGCTGCGTAACAAATCGGCGAGCTTGCGGGCGTCGATCCGATCATTTTTGTTCCCCGCCTTCAGAAGCGCGTTCTTTCGCGGATTGCAGACCACCACCTTGCCGACATGTGATTTCAACAGGTCATACAGCCAGGCCGCACTGGTGCCTTCCTCAAAAGTCACCCATAGCGTTCCGCGTATCCCCTGAATGAGCTCCAGGATGTTGGTCGCCTTGGTTTCGATTACCGAGTCCATCACCACCTTGCCGCCGGCATCCATAACCGCTACCGAGATGGTTGCTTGATGGACGTCCATTCCAATATACTTTTTGCTGTCCATAAGGGTGTTCCTTTCCGTGGGCTGAGTTCAGCGCTCAAGCCTACCTCGAAAGGGGCGCCCTTTTATAATGCGTTGATTTTATTAAATGACAGAACCGACAAAACCGCTCCTTCCGCCGAAGTGAGGTACACGGCGGGTACACGGGCTACGAATTCCTTAGTAGTTCCAGGGGCCAATTTTGAAAATGCGATCGACTTGCCGAAGTCATGCAATATGCCGACTACAATGGTCAGGATGCCCGCCATTCTGGATGGTCGGCTGAACATCTGTCTTCTATCTTCGCCGGGAACGGCGAACTTTCATATCGCGAATATTCAGATTGCGGTAGTGAGGAAATATTAGGTGTAGTGGTGCCATCTGGAAGAGCGCAGACCGACCGGCTGGAATGGCACCAAGGCCAACCGCACAGCGTTTGAACCTCTGATGGACCCGCGGGGGTCACGCAGTGTCCAGCCGTGACGGTCTGTAGAATAACAGCTACTGAGCTCCGAACGTGAAGTTGACTCCCGCGGTGTAGCGCAGGTTGTTTTGATTGCGGTCCTGTAGGTCGCTCCAGTTTTGTAGCCGTGTCATGAAGTACTCCAGCCCGATCGGCCGGAAACTCGCATGCTTGTTGATCTTGATATCCAGCCCGCCGCCGATCGTCATGGCAAATGCGGTCTGGTCTCTTTTGACGCGCAAGCCTGATTCATAACCGGTTTGATAAGGCGTCGGCACCAAGCCCGGCGGAATGACGATCGGTAAGGTCGGCGTCCCGACCGGGATCTCGACTGCGGTACTGCTGGCCCCGTACACTCCACCCCAGAGAAACTCGAAGTAGGGAGTCACGCGCGACCACTTCCGGATGGAGACGCGCGGTCCGAACAAGAAGTTGGTTAGCGTGGTGTCGATGTGATTGCCGCTGATGTTGCCGTTGTGAACGGCGCCCAGATCGGCGACGAATCCAATCCAGTGGTTGAAATTGAAAGCGACCTGGCCGACACCGCCATTCATACTGAACGCGGGCACGTTGGTGGCTGAGTTCGCGCGAGTGAAGTCGTAACCGAGAAATGTTTCAAACCTCGGGACGTCTTGGGCAGCCGCTACCAATGCGAACAGCAGAGCCGCGCCAATTACTGCAACGTTCTTTTTCATGCGTTCTTATCTCCTTAAGCAAACACACTAGATTCAGGGCATTGACTCAGAGTTCGCTCAGGTGCCCTGCGCCGGCCGGAGAGAAATTCCTCTACGACCCCCTTTTACGCTGATAACGATGTTCACTGCTGGATTTTGGATCTATTTTTTGAAACCAGATCACCCACTGTGGTCCGACCTAAAGTGTTGTCGCAGGTCCTCTGTGCGATAATCGCGACATGACATCCGTCCCCGCATTAAAACACGTCGTGCGGTTTCATGATGGTGTATTCGAACCCCTTCGCGAATTTCCCCAAAGAGCCAATGACATCTCCCCGGAGGCCGTTGCTGGCAATCATTCTTATCTTCGAACCCTCACTAGTTTTTGCAGAGCCGCCAACTGCGCCGGTTTCCCGGTCTTTCCCGGATATCTTGTACGCCGATTTCGAGATGGCCCCACCAATCTTGTTCAGAAAGCCATAGAAGACGAAGTGGACTCCATTTGGTCTACCATCGGATGGCAGTTCGAATGGGAACCGTCACGGAATACCGACAAGATGCGAGTGTGCTCCAACCTGGCAGTAATTCATTTCAAAGGTGCCTGCGATATCGAAGATCTGACAGTCTATGACACGTATCGCTACACTTTGGATCCACCGCCGTTCTTGGCGGAGCAGTCCTGCCGTTCACCGACATCTATTGCAATGGCATTCGGGCGGTCATAGGAGAGAATCTGTCGTCGATGCCGCTGGACAGCAAAGAGCAAGCCTTCGGGCGTGCCGTAGGGCGGGTGCTTTCGCATGAGCTGTAGCATTTTTCCGAACGAGAAACACCATGCTGGCAAGGGGCTGGCTAAGGCACGCTTTAGCGCGGAGGAGCTAATGGCCAATGAGTTCCGGTTCCAGCCAAAATAAGTCCAGAAGTTGCGGCTCGCCCAGGTGTTCCGCTTCGGGCAATTGTTCGGTTTACAAGCTTCCAGCGTCGCGGCGCAGGGCCAACCTTTCTTCGTCGCGGACGGCTGTAGAGGCTGCCACGGTTCCGCACGGTGAAAGAACGAGGTGGGGACCTTCTCTGCATAATGGTGAGTACAATAGTCCGCCGACGCTAGTCTCCCGCCTGAGCGACCCCGAATCCGCTTTGCGCGAGGCCGCCATCGAGTCGGATCTCTTGTGGCCTCGCGTCACTCCTGGCGAAGTCGAGGTACTAGTCGGCTACATCAATAGCTTGGCCAAATAAGTTCTCTTGGGAAAAATTTGCGTCACCCGCACATCTAAGCGCATTAACTCTTTGGGTAGTGATGTGACGTGGCCTGTTGTGCGACCGGGCGTCGAACGCACACCTATGCCTCGGGGGATCACGCTACTGAGGAACCATGCATTATGAAATTTTGTTGGGGCGCGGCCGTTAGCAGAGCGTGCCCGTTGTCTTCGTGATTCGGCCCGGCACTTAGCGGGTACTGACAGTCATGGGAGAGAAGCAAGGTTGCGGAGTCCACCA
>JASIEN010000047.1 GCA_030045935.1 Candidatus Sulfotelmatobacter sp. | reverse complement strand
AATCTTCGGCCCGGTGCTGGCTGCTATGACATTTCGCACGCCACAGGAAGCCGTCGAACTGGCCAACAACACGGTTTACGGTCTGGCCGCCTGCGTGTGGAGCGAAAACATCAACGTATCCCTGCAAGTTGCCGCTCAACTGAAAGCGGGAGTCGTGTGGGTCAATTGCACGAATCTGTTCGACGCTGCCTGCGGTTTTGGCGGATATCGCGAAAGCGGCTACGGACGCGAAGGCGGACGCGAAGGCCTGCTGGAGTATCTGACGCCAAAGTGGTTCAAGGGTGCCCAACTTCTTGCCACATCTGCGAAAAGTGGGGATTCTCTGTCTGAAAACCCAACCGAAAACCAGGCAGAAGATTCGACTCCTGCTATTGACCGCACCGTGAAGCTCTACATCGGCGGTAAGCAGGCCCGTCCGGATTCCGGCTATAGCATGGAAGTGCGCTCGTCCGAAGGACATTTATTGGGCGAGGCATCGCTCGGCAATCGTAAAGACATTCGCAATGCCGTCGAGGCTGCACACAAAGCCGGTGCGTGGACGAAAGCAACGGCGCAGAACCGGGCGCAGGTGCTTTATTACTTCGCCGAGAATCTCTCACAGCGCCGTGACGACATCATTCGCACTCTCGCGCGCGCGGTGGGCGAGAAACAGGCCACAGCCGAACTTGATCTCGGTATTCAGCGAATTTTCTCTTACGCCGCTTGGGCCGATAAGTTCGACGGCGCCGTACACAACCCTCCCTTCCGCAATATCGCGATTGCGATGAACGAGCCCATCGGAACCGTGGGCATCATCTGCCCTACGGAGGCTCCGCTGTTGGGATTTCTTTCCCTCGTTTTGCCCGCGCTTGCAGTTGGGAACACCGTCGTCGCTGTGCCTTCCGAAACATATCCGTTAATCACTTCCGATCTCTACCAGCTTTTCGACACCAGCGACATGCCCGGCGGCGCGATCAACATTGTCACCGGCTACGTTTCGCAGCTGCTGAAAACCCTCGCCGAGCACGATGACGTCGATGCAATCTGGTGCTTCACCGACGCAGCCAGCGCCAGTGCCGCCAAAGCGATGTCGGTGGGCAATCTGAAGCAGGTCTGGACCAACGAAGGCCGCGCCATCGACTGGTTCGACCCCAAAGTAGCCGAAGGCCGCTGGTTCCTCGAACATGCCACGCAAGTAAAAAACATCTGGGTTCCGTACGGAGAATAGGGGCGGCGGGGGGTTAAACGATTTGCGGAAACCTGTGAAAATCGTCTGCAACTTCGCCGCTGCCGGATTCGTGATTGCTTGGCTCCTGCTCGGCTATTACGCTATCGCCCATCACATGGGTGGACACCCAAGCACGACGCCGCTTATCCTTCTCTGCCCTTCGTCGATTGCGGCATTGGGGCTAGATAATGCCTCTCTCTTCGTCGGCCTACTTGGGTGGCTTGCAATCAGTGCTAGCAACGCCCTCTTGTACGCGGTACCTGGAGCGATCCTCGCGTTCCTTGTCAACCTCTGGAAGCCGTCGGTAGTGTCCTAAATTAGGACACTAGCGGCTTCGGCGGGAATCAAAGGGACGAAAAAGCGGCCCCATTGCTAGGGCCGCATTTCAAGAGGTCAGGAGTGGAAGGTTTTGGTCAGGAAAGGCGATGCGAGTTGCCGTTCGGACGATCAGAGCGGCATGTCGGGAAATGTTGACTACAGACAGTGAAGGTCATGGTTGTGGGTTGCGGCCTCTTGGTACGCAGAAAAGAAGCACTTGCCGAACCAAAAGCCAAGCTTCCTCTGAGGGAATGGCTGGCCAACGCAGGTATCTGAAAAGGAAAGCTTTGCGCCCGATTTACGACAATGAAACAAAGTCCGTGAGGACCACCCAGAACCAGCCAAGTGAATATCGCTGCACATTCTCGGCAGCAGGATTGCGTACTAATGACAGATGACGTAAATGCTTGAAAGGCCCACGCCGCGCGGCTTTTGCGAGACGTGGGTCCTGGGACGCCAGATCTAATTTAGCTGTTCCCAGCCACCGTTCTCAACTTCCCGGGAAGGAAGTGATATGGGGGCCAGGGGCCACTGATCGCCACTTCGCAGTTCTTGAGTTGCTTGGCGGCGGTCGAATACCGGTTCTGATACTTTTCGACTGACTTGGAGTCGATCAGGTGCGCGATGTCAATCAGCATGCCTTGCGGAGCCACTTTTTTGCAGCTCACTTCTTCTTCCAGCGGATTGAACAGCTTGTGCACCTGCACTGAGAGCGCGCGCGCCTTGGTCTGCCGCTCGCGCTCGCGCGACGCCTTCTCGCGCAGCTTCGAGAGATAATCGCCGCCCACGGTATCGGGGAGGATGACATCCATCATCGCTTCACGGAGTGAGCCGTCGGTGACGGTTAGCTTGATGTGCATCTCTGACTTGCCGCGCAGCCTCTGGACGCTTTGTCCAAAGGCGCGGCGGTTGACGCGCACGGCCTGGCGCAGGGCGTCATCGCAGTCGAAGATGGTCCCAAAACGGAACGGCAAAACGGTGGAGTTACGGAAGCAGCCACTGACCACCCGGGCGTGATCGATGGCGGCTTTCTGATCGAGGGGTCCAGAATTAGGGTCGTATTCGCTCACAATCACAGCAAACTCGCCGCTGGGATAGCTGAGCACGGCGGCACCGTTTACGCCCTGCACATTTTCAATCACGAAAGGACGTCGGGAACGGGTGCCGTTGGGAAGGGTCTGGTGCTCGGTAAGGCAGTACGCGTACCACGCCATAAGTGAACTCTCCGAACCGGGACGGAGGCTGACAGGCGGCCTCGTTTAGTTGTTAGCACTACCTTGACTTACGACCTGGAAGTTAGCGAGCGGTACAGGGATCCGAAAACCTGGGAATTCAACCGATTCAAGTCCCAAAATGGATATTACTTTGGTACTAGTGAAAATGCAACTTTTTTGTAACAAGAGGCATCACGAAAATCTGGCTGTCGAGTGTCGGATAAAACTGCGGCAAGGGGCGGGAGGCCATGACTGTTCCCGAAAACGGGAACACCTCCACTATACCTCAAATCCTTGGAACGAGCCTGCAAACCAAGAAATGTTCGGAGCTGGCTGCCTGTAAGAAATTCCTTAGAATCAGATAGTTAGATGGCGCGAAACGGGTGCGCCATGGTTCCCATTGGTTTGCGCAAGGATAAGGATGATGCTGCTCGGCACGATTCAATTAGGCGGCCGACTGGAGCTGCGGCGGGATGACATCGCATCATTTATCGCCGGAAGTATGGGAATCCGCCGAGGACCGCTTCGATTCCTCTCTTTCCTGCATCGCGGCCTTGAACCCGCGAATGCCTTCTCCTAATCCCTTGCCAAGTTCGGGCAGTTTCCTGGGCCCAAAAATCAACAGCGCAATTCCTGCAACTAACATCAGGTGCGTTGGCTGAAAAATCCCTTCCAACATAATTCCCCCCCATAAGAAATAGTTTGACGGCGAAGTTGAAAATGGCAGGCGCCATAAATCGGCACGGCGCCTGCCCCGGTAAATTTCGGACGGCTGCAGGCGGGAACTACCCCCGTTTCGCCGCGTCGGCAGCCGTGGCCAGCTTATTCAGTGTTTCGAAGAATTCCGGTGATTGCCCGATAAAGAGTCCACTGGCAGTGAAGGCCTTGACGGCGGCCATCGCTCCGGCAAACTCATCCGTAATCGGACGAATCATCGCGACATTTGGCAGGTTCGGGTTGAACTGAAAAGGAACAGGAAAGATCAGGCTCGGCTGAATCTGCTTATTGAGCGGGTGAAAGAAGTTCGGGAATGACAGTCCACTAATGGGATCGCTGAATGGCGCCACTGGAGGTTGCACGCCGTTGCCGGAAAAATCCACCCACTCCAGAAAGTGCGCAATCTCGTCTCCACCGATGCCGAGCGTGATTTGCAGGACTTCGGGGCTGGTCACTTTTTGACTGAGGGCCGCATAAAGACTTGTACCGCCCTGTTCGATTTGCCCGAAATGGAAACCAGCCACATTGGCGATGGCCTGAATGTGATCATTGCCGGGGAAATTGGGATTGGATTGGCCCTCAAAATCGGCGTCGGTTCGGGGAATCGCGGTCACACCGTTCAGAGTGATGGCCTGGGGGAAGGTTGCGCCGGCATCTGGACTGGCGGTGCTGCGATAACGAACGTACCAGCTGGTATCGACGTTCAGGTCCATCAGGTTGGTAAGCCGCGGCTTGCCCGACGAGCCGGTCGCGGTGCTTCCGGACAACACAGCGAACGCGCTCAAATCGACGGGATCGGCTCCCACGGATTGGAGGTAGGCATTCAGGAAAGTCGCGTGGCTGACTTCATCGAGCGTGTTGCTGGCAATATATTGTGGGCCGTCCGGATCGAGGTTCGACAATGCCACCTGGTAAGGATTTAACTTTTCATTCGGGTTGACCTCGATAGGCGGCAGCTTGCCGATGCCGCCAAGTTCCGCATATTGCGTCCACAGGTCGGACTCGATCAATTCGGCTGCAGCCAGAAAACGAAGAATAGCAACGTCTCCTTTGGTGATGCTGGCGCTGCCGCTTTCCTGCGCGAGCAAGGGCAGTCCCTTGCCCAGAATGCTTGCCCCCGCCGTTGCGACTGCCCCGGCAACCAGACTCTTCTTCAGAAACGACCGGCGGCTCGCAGGCCGTTCCAGCACATCGGTAATTGTTTTCATGATCTCCTCATTCACTCGCGTTCCCTTGCTGCCTCGGCTCGCGGTGTGAAGTCAGAGTACGTGCCGCCAAAGTGCGGTGTGTCACTTGGCAGTCAAAGATTTGTAACTTGTCGGAGAAATTGTCGTCGAAAGCCGCTCCTCCGCAAAAACACCAAAAGGCCGCAGCTGAGGAGTTCAGCGCGGCCTTGTGCGGTTATCGAATGCTTTCGGTTATGCGACCGCTTTGGGCGAACTGGGGCCAGCCAGAGACTGAAGCGCGCTCGCTTCATCGCTCTGAATGTCGAAGACCGAAGCCAGCCGGGTGGCATGAAGCAAATCGTGAACTCGTTTGTTCAGGCTCGCCAGCTTCAGATCGCCACC
>JASIEN010000485.1 GCA_030045935.1 Candidatus Sulfotelmatobacter sp. | reverse complement strand
AAAAGTCTGTTCTTCGCCGGGAGATCGGTAAGGTCTTCCAGTTTCCCGACGGTTCGGTTTTTGCTGGGCCTACGAAAAATTAAGAGTTCCGAGGTGATGTTGGGTCCATTCGTCTCGGCCAGTAGCTCGCGTTTGACCCTTGCCCGACCTGCTGTGAAGTCCCTTGCGGGTACTGCACGCGATCGCTAGCTTGGGCTCCGGGCTCACCGCCAACCGGAAAAACCTACCCAACGCCTCGGAACTCTATCCTGCCTTCGACGTTTCTTCTTGTTCTCCTCGACCAGCGCTTTGCTGTTAGACCCTTGCTTGCCCTCCCCAGTCATTTGCATGAGTAGGGTGACTTTACTCGAGCCCCGGACGCCGCACCAACCGGAAAAACTTTAGAAGCTGTCAAAGAACGAGTATGTTTTTACGGGCTTCTGCATTTTTCGTCAATTAAAAATCGTCGCTTGTAAAGCTTGTATTTTCAGTCGAGTGCACGGCGTCCACAGAGATGTGACCGAAAATGGTGCAGGGTCACAATTCAGCGCAGAAAAACGCGATTCGGATACAGACTTTTTCGCGAGCGGAAAGCGATATCGAAATAATCTCTAGCGCTTCTTTCGCGATCGCCGGATTGTGAAAATCTTGCCGCACCGCTTTATGCTTAACGGACTTCGACTTTCTCATCGAGAAAGTGCTTGTCGTTCTCATCGGCTCCGTTAAGTTCGAACGAATTTGTCACAGCAGCTTTGCCTTGTTCCACGCTCGTGATCACATAAGAGCAGCCGATCCAGTGGGCTTCGGTGAGGTCGGTCGTTGACCAGCGGGCAGGGTGGTCGGGGTGAGAGTGATAAAAGCCAACAATGTCTTCGCCGCGTTCGCGACCTTCGCGCTGAATACGAACCAACTCGCGGGGATCGATGTTGTAGCGATTTTGTGGCGAGTCGGTTCGCGTATTGCCGCAGCGGGCGGTTGAAGTCACAATCCTTACGCCGTCGTCGTTGAATTGCCCCAGCAGCACACCGCAGCACTCGTGTGGGTAGGCTTCTTCGCCGTGCCGGCGGATCGATTCGTAATCGCGAGAAGTTATTCGCAACATAAAAAGCATTCTCACCACGGAGTCACATAAACACGGAGACAATCAAATCGCTGAAGCCAGGACATTGTAAAAGCACGTGTCGGGATTTTTGCCTTTGATTCTGTGTCTCTGCGGTGAAGATCTTTATTTCTCTGTCCAGAAGCGTTCGCTCAAATATTTGTCTCCAGAGTCGGGCAGGATCGTCACAATCATCGCCTCTTGATCTCGGCGCAGTTGAAGCTTCTCTGCAATTCTCAAACTTCCAGCGATTGCGGCGGCGGCGGAAATTCCCAGCAGCACCCCGCATTCGCTCGCGACACGGCGAGCCATGGCATGCGCGTCTTCCGTGGCAATCTCCATGTTCTCCTCGGCCAGGGTCGGATCATAAATCTTGGGAACGATTGCGCTGGGCATGTGCTTGGCGCCCTCAATGCCATGAAACGAAGAATCAGGTTGCAGAGAAATACAACGAATCGAGGGATTCAATTCTTTAAGCCGGCGCGTCGTGCCGACAAATGTTCCGCTGGTGCCAAGCATGGCGACGAAATGAGTGATGCGCCCTTCGGTCTGCTGCCAGATTTCATTGGCAGTACCGCAATAATGGGCGCGCCAGTTGGCATTGTTGGAATACTGATCGGCGTAGAAATATAAATCCGGATGGCTGGCGGCGAGTTGGCGCGCCATTCGAATCGCCCCATCAGAGCCCTCGCCCGGATCCGTATAAATAATATTGGCGCCATAGGCAGCCAGAATGCGTTTGCGCTCGACTGAAACATTGCCGGGCATGCAAAGTGTGACCGAAAATCCTCCAGCTGCGCCCAGCATGGCATAAGCGATGCCGGTGTTGCCACTGGTGGAATCGAGCAGAATCTTGCCGGCCGAAAGCTGCCCATTGCGGCGCGCCTCGGCGACGATGCTGGCGGCGGCGCGATCCTTTACCGAGCCCCCGGGGTTATGCCATTCGGCCTTGCCCAAAAGTGTGACGCCTCGCAGATGCGGGGTGAGCTGATCAAAACGCAGCAGAGGCGTATTACCGATACGACTGAGCAGACTCTGCCCCGGTGGCGAATTCTCAAGCTTCGGCTCTTTCATCGAACTCGCAGGCACCATCGCCGCTGAAGTGTGACTCATATCACGAAACTTTTCAGTATGACTAACGTAATATGCAGAAACAAGAAAAACACGCTATGTAGTATGGTGTTTTAGATGATGATGTCGGAGACGAAGATGCGGAGTCAAATCATGTCTCCGGTTTTGCACGTGCCGCATCTAATGGACAACGATTGATGAGATTGGGAAAAAAAGAATGCCTAAAGCAATTGAAGCACGGACTTATGACGAAGCGCTGAATTGGTTGCGCGATAATGGATTCGACCTGACGGAAGCGCCCGGTATGAACGGCCGCGTGTTCCTGAGAAAGTACAATGTATCGGCTGCCATCGAGAAAACGCGTGATGGCGGCGTAAAGATTTTCGCATACCCCGGCTACCTGATCGGCAGCGAGATTTCCAAGCTGGTCAATCGCGGCTACCAGCAATTCCTGAAGACATCGAAGACGGAAATTCCCGCGACCGCGGACCATCT
>JASIEN010000484.1 GCA_030045935.1 Candidatus Sulfotelmatobacter sp. | reverse complement strand
GCCGTGCACGGGCAAACTCCAGCCCGCGCCAGCGAAACGATACTTCAACTGGCGAGACCACCCCCACTTCGCAATTGGGCAGAATCTGCCGAACTTTGGCGATCGATTCCTTAAGACGCTCGCACGCGGCGGCCTCATCAAATGCATGCACCAGCCGCGTCGCCACATTGCCGCGATCGCAGCAATCGATCTCCACCAGCGAGTCATCGCGCTCATTCAGTTCGTATAAGGACCACTTCGCCGCGGCGCGATTCAGGTTGGCCATGCGCTCGCGCACCAGCGCCGATTTCCCTGCCGGCACAAACATTTTCAATCCCTCAACCAGCACGTTGTTGGAATGTGACTGGCGGCATACATCCAGCCAAAGAATTCCGAAAGTGAGCGAAGCGTCAATGGACGCCTGCGTCTCCTGTGCATTCACGCCCAGGGTAGCGAAAGCGGTCCTCCCGCCCCGTATCACAGCCCGCGTATACACGGGGCCAAAGGAGTTTTCCAGATCCACACCGCTGGTCAGGCGGATGACTTTGCATTCGGGAAAATGCCGATCCAGAGCGCGGCGAAGCTTTTGCTCATAAGCCGCCCGCGACGCCCTCCGCGCCGTAGGCGTGCGCCGGTCACGTTCGCGGCAAATTTCCAGTTTAGAGGGCTTCGCCTGCCCCAATCGCTGCACCGCCAGCCGGAGCGTGCCGTTCTTGACCTCGGCGTCAACCACTCGCCGCACCGCATTGCGCTCTGCCGACCACATATGAAGCAGACAACGATCGTGCTCGCCCGATATCGAATACTTGGCCTGCGCCAGATCAAATGCGACCGCACCGTTCTCCAGCACAACAGCGCCGGAGGCCTGGTTGAGAAAATCCTGCACGATACGGGTCAGGGCTTCAGGGCTCATATCATGAATTGCTCATATCACGCCCGGGCTTGTCTGTGACGAATGAACATTTCGGCCCTCGGAGGCTGTGAAAAAAAGGCCTTGCGGCGTAGGATGTCTGGCGAGAGAGGAGACGATTGCGAATTCAGGCAATGAGAGAACTTACCGCCGATCTGTTCATTTCCCTGGATGGATTCGCCTCCGGGGTGGATCAGCCTGCTTATTTCGGTTATCACGGGCCCGACCTCGCAGACTGGGTGCGGCGCCATCTTGCTGAGCCCCAAGTCATTCTCATGGGGCGGGCGACCTATGAAGCGCTTGCTGCGTTTTCAGCAACTGGCACGGACGACGTCAGCAGACGCATGACCCAACTCGACAAAGTTGTGTTCTCCAGCACTCTCGAGGAACCCCTGGCGTGGGACAATACAAGACTTGCAAAAGGCGCGATCGGCGACGAAATTGCCGCTCTGAAACGCCAACCCGGAGATCCTCTCCGTTCGATCGGCAGCATTCGCCTGGTGAAAAGCCTCGTTCAGTTGCGACTTCTTGACCGCCTCCGGCTGATGATCTTCCCGCTGATTCTCGGGGAAGGCGGTCGGGAGCCGATCTTCTCCGGCTATCCCCAAGTCGGTCTGGAGCTCGTGGAAAGCAAAGTTCTCGATTCTCGACTCCTCCTGCTCGAGTACTGGGCCACTCCACAGAAGTAACCTTCATGGAACACGAAACTTGGAAGCAGCCGTGGGATAATGACAAAGGAGCAGCTCGCCCCAGAGTCCTTGTGCTCCCGCGGGCATCCAAACAACGTGAACCAGATCAAATTAGACCACAAAGATAAAACCCGTTTTTTCTTCGAGCATTACGGCCTGACTGAGAATGACCTCGCACGCTACCTCGCGGCCGCTCTTTCCGCCGGAGGCGATTACGCCGACCTTTATTTTGAATATCTTTCCTCGACCTCGTTGATGGTCGACGAATCGATGGTGAAGTCGGCCTCGCAGGGTATTTCAGCAGGATGCGGCGTGCGTGTCGTCTCGGGCGAGCGCACAGGGTATGCGTACACAGACGATCTGTCCGCGGCGCGAATTCTGCACGCCGCCCGAACCGCGGCGCTGATCGCCAGCGCCCCGGCAAAAACTGCAATCACCGGATTTCAGAAAACCTCTGCCCGCAGCTTGTACCCCGTAACTCTGCCCTCGGTCGACGCTGAAATCACGGCAAAAGTTGAACTCGTCATGCGCGCCGACAAAGCCGCGCGAGCCTACGATCCCCGCATACAGGAGGTTAGGGCCAGTTACTCCGACGAATTGCGCAACATTCTTGTGGTCGCCTCCGACGGCACTTTCGCTGAAGATTCTCAACCGCTCGCCCGTCTGAATGTTTCCTGCATCGCAAAAACCGATGGCAACTCCGCTCGTGGCGGCTCCGGCGGCGGCGGACGCGTCGCCCTCGATTTCTTTTTCGGCGATAAGACTCCCGAATACTTCGCGAAGGAAGCCGCGCGCCAGGCGCTCTTGCAACTCGATGCGCGCGAAGCTCCGGCCGGTGAAATGGAAGTCGTGCTCGGCCCCGGATGGCCCGGCGTTCTTCTGCACGAAGCCGTCGGCCACGGCCTCGAAGCCGATTTCAATCGCAAGAAAACTTCCGCATTCGCGGGCTTGATCGGCAAGCGCGTGGCCAGCGAAAAATGCACGGTCGTCGATAACGGCACCATGCCCTGGCGCCGCGGGTCTTTGAATGTGGATGACGAAGGCGAGCCGACACAGGAAACCGTGCTCATCGAAAAAGGAATTCTGAAAGGCTATTTAAGCGACAAGCTCTCAGCCCGCCTGATGGGCATCGCCGACACCGGCAACGGACGCCGCGAAAGCTACGAACACATCCCCATGCCGCGCATGACCAATACGTACATGCTGGCGGGGCAAGACGATCCACAAGACATTATTCGCTCAGTGAAGCGCGGCATTTACGCCGTCAATTTCGGCGGAGGCCAGGTCGACATCACCAACGGCAAATTCGTCTTCGCCGCCAGCGAAGCCTACATGGTCGAAGACGGCCAGGTCACTGCCCCAATCAAAGGCGCAACTTTGATTGGTAACGGCCCCGATGTTCTCACGCGAGTTTCAATGGTCGGTAACGATTTGAAGCTTGACGAAGGCGTCGGCACCTGCGGCAAAGATGGCCAAGCCGTACCAGTAGGCGTAGGCATTCCAACGATTAAAGTCGATCGCCTGACCGTGGGTGGAACGGCGAAGAAAGATACCGGCGGGTTTATGCAGTAAACGTCGTTGCCACGGACTCCTGCGGATTTACACGGATCCGGAAGGCCTGTCATCCTGAGCGAAGTGAAGGATCTGTGCATTTCCTCCGCGCCTCCGTGGTGAAATAAAGCCTTATGCCCTCTACTCAACTCGAATCTCCCCAACTCGCCACCGACCTCCGCGAACTCGCTCAAGACCTCGTCCGCCGTGCGGTGAACGCCGGAGCTTCAGCCGCTGAATGCGTCGTCCGCGAAGGAGACGAATTTTCCACTCTCGTCCGTCTTGGCCAGGTCGAAACTCTCAAAGAATCCGGATCGAAATCCATCGGCGTGCGGGTATTCTTCGGCCAGCGCGCCGCCAGCACGTACTCGAGTGATTTCTCCCGCGAAGGCCTCGACCGCATGCTGAACTCGGCCCTAGAACTGGCGAAGATCACTTCCGAAGATCCCTTCGGCGGCATTCCCGACGCCGATCAACTCGGCCAGCTCGAAGGCGATCTCGATCTCTACCACGAAGACGTCTACTCGCTGCCCGGCGCTGACCGCATCGACTACGCCCGCCGCGCCGAAAAAGCTGCGCTCGATTTCGACCCGCGCATCAAGAACTCCGAAGGCGGGTCGTTCGACGCCGCCACCGGCCACAAAGTTCTCGCCAACTCGCACGGATTCGTTGGCGAATACAAGCGCTCATATTGTTCCGTCGCGGCTGTTCCCATCGCCCAAACCGACGATGGCGCTATGCAGCGCGACTACTGGTTCTCAGTCTCGCGCACGCTGAAAAAACTCGACCCTCCAGAACAAGTCGGCCGCATCGCCGCGGAGCGCACGATTCGCCGCCTAGGCGCACGAAAAGTTAAAACCGCACACGTGCCGGTTGTTCTCGATCCCATGGTCGCGACATCGATACTTGAGCACATTTTCGAGGGCGTAAATGGAGACTCGGTCTATCGCGGCGCATCTTTCCTTGCGGGCAAGCTTGGACAAAGAATCGCAGGCGAAAACGTTACCATCATCGATGACGGCACCATGCCCGGAGGCTTTGGCACCAGTCCGTTCGACGGCGAAGGCGTGCCCACGCGGCGAACTGTCGTTGTGGAAAAAGGCTCATTGAACTCTTATTTGCTGAACACCTACACCGCAAAAAAACTGGGGCTGAAAACCACCGCCAACGCTTCGCGTGGTCTGGCGGGCACCCCCGGCATCGGCCCTGGCAACTATTTCTTGCAGCCGGGCCCGCGTACGCCGAAACAACTCATCGGCGACATTAAAGAAGGCCTCTACGTCACAGAGTTTCTCGGCCACGGCGCAAACCTCGTCACGGGTGATTACTCCCGTGGCGCTTCAGGAATGTGGATTTCCAACGGCGAGCTCGCTTATCCCGTCGAAGAAATCACCGTCGCCGGAAATCTGAAAGAAATGTTCTTTAACATTTCTGAGATTGCGAATGATCTGGAATTCCGTGGCTCGGTCGCCTCCCCAACCTTGCGAATTGACGGCCTGACGGTCGGCGGAGAATGAGGCCCATTCGTACGGCCCATGATTTTCTCTCTGGCCAAACCCGCACGTCCGCGATTTGAGGCCAAACTCGCACCCCAGAGTACAATCGACGCATGGGCGGCTTGATTCAACCCACTCCCGCGAGCGAAGAGCGTGACTCCAGCCGGCTTATTATCGTGATCGCAGTTGCGGCTGTCATCGGCATCGCGCTCATCGCGGCATTTCTTCTGCGTAGCCAGCCCAAAGCTGCATCCGGCCCGCCGCCATATGCTGCTAATCTCAAACTTTCTGATTTCAAAATGAGCGCCGCGGAAAATTTCGTGGGACACACCATCACGTACGTCGACGGCACCATTCAGAACACCGGTGACAAGACCGTCACCCACATCATGGCCCGCGTCAATTTCAAAGACGACATGGGGCAGCTCGCCCAGCGCGAAGACGTCCCCGTGCAGGTGCTGAAAACCGACGGCCCTTATCCCGAGGCAGTCGATTTCAGCGTCTCGCCGCTCGCGCCCGGACAGAACAAGCCGTTTCGCCTGACATTCGAGAGCATCTCGGCGCAGTGGAACCATCAGGTGCCGGAGATTCAAATCACGGATGTGGCCCTAAGGTGACCCCCTCTCACCGCGGAGTCACGGAGGCACAGAGAAATTTTTTCCGATTGTGCCTCTTGCCGTTTTCTCGGTGTCCCTGTGCCTCCGTGGTCAACTGTAAAATGTAGATCGTGCCCGAAACCAAGCCATTCCGCCTCACCGAGTCGGTAAAAGCTGCGGGTTGAGCTTCCAAGCTGAGTCCAGCGGCGCTGGACAAGGTGCTTGGGAAATTAGCCCGGCAACACGACCCGAACGTTCTGGTCGGCTTCGATCACGCCGACGACGCCGGCGTGTATCAAATCGCTCCCGATCAGGCGCTGGTGCAGACGGTCGATTTTTTCACGCCGATTGTTGACGATCCCTACGTTTTCGGTCAGATCGGGGCGACGAACGCGTTGAGTGATATCTACGCCATGGGAGGAAAGCCACTCACCTCGCTGGCTCTCGTCTGCTTCCCCGAAAAAGCGGATCTCGAAATTCTGGAGCGAATTCTGGCCGGCGGCTTGTCAAAAATGATTGAAGCCCGATGCACAGTCATCGGCGGGCATAGCATTCGTGACGAAGAAACAAAGTTCGGGTACTCTGTGACCGGCCTTATCGATCCGAAGAAAATTCTCGCGAACGGCGGGGCAAGTGCCGGAGACGCTCTCATTCTGACCAAAGCTTTAGGAACTGGCGTAATTTCGACGGCAATCAAGAAAGAAAAAGCGCAACCGGCATGGATCGACGCGGCCATCGCATCGATGACGATGCTCAACAAAGCCGCAGCCGACGTAATCGCCAGGTACCATGCGGGGACGGCCGCCCGCGGCCGGCCGGCCGAGCCAAGCTCGGCAGCAGCTGTTCACGCCATGACAGACATCACCGGTTTTGGCCTGATCGGCCATGCTCGTGAGATGGCACTGGCTTCCGACGTTTCATTGCGACTGCATGCCGGCAAGATTCCGCTACTTCCTGGAGCGCTCGAATGCATTCGCGCAGGCTATGTGCCCGGAGGTCTGAAGAACAATCGCGACTTTGCCGAATGTGTCGTAGGTTACGAAAACGAAATCGCAGATGAGGTAAAAGCCGTACTCTTCGATCCCCAGACCGCCGGCGGACTGCTGATTTCCGTTGGGTCTGGAATCTCAGATCAGCTCATTCGCTCTCTGGCAGACTCCGGCGTTCGTGCCGTGCAGATCGGGGAAGTCGTCCCCAAGTCTAAACCGCTCATCACTGTTCTTCGCTGATATTTGCAGCTTATTTTCCCCGGCTCACCAATTCCCAAATCCGCGCCAGATGATGATCGTCATGTTCGGCAACAAAATATAAATGGTCGACCAGCCGCATCGGCGTTCTCAGCCGAGGATGGGGAATCCAACGCGAAAACAGACCAGCATCCAATTCATCCGCGTGCCGAACCAGTTTCTGTCTGGCCGAGCGAAAATCAGCCAAAATCTGCTCCAGGGGCCGCGCATTGTGGTTGGCTTGGTCCGTCTTTCGATTTTGCAGGTCAGCCACGGTGAGCTGACCCGTGCCCTTCACGTAATCTTCCACGCGGGCCGCCCATAGCGGCTCAAGATCGAGTAGATGCCCAGCGTGCTCCTGCGCCGACCACTTGCCTTCCGGCTTACGCGTCAACGCTTCGCCCGAGACGTCATGAACAATTTCCTCCAGCCGCGCCGGGGTACCGCGCACCCGCGCGAGTATGTTCGGCCGCAATTCAACTGGAAACGAAAAGTCGAACCGGCGTTCAAACCAAGCCGAGACTTGACTCATCGGATCGTGCTCCATCGTCGAATCAAAACCAAGGAATGGAGATGCGCAGCAAAAGAAGATGACTCACAAATTATTCGATCGCCTCTAATCCATCCACCTCACAAAACAATTTGGGTGCTCCGCTCGGGCCCTGCGCGCTCCGAAATTCATGATGGATGCGGGCAACGGTTAAGCCAGCGCCGGCGCGTGAAATAGAAAGGGCGGCTCGCAGCCGCCCTTAAAACAAAGATTTCAAATTTGAACGTCTCGCCCTTACGCCCGCGCCGGGCTTTCTCCGCCCTTCGCGATTCCTGGACGTCCCGGCTCAGGCTTCAGCACCTGCTGCACCTCATCCGGCTTCGATGGTGATTTCATGGGCGGCAGTTCCTTGCCTTCAACCAGCATCATCACTTCCGATGCGTCGAGCACTTCTCGCTCCAGCAGCGCCAGCGCGATCTTTTGCAGCACGTCGCGATTGCCTTCCAGAATATTCCTCGCCGTATCGTATCCCTCGTTCACCAGCTTGCGCACTTCAGCGTCGATCTTGATCGCCGTGTCTTCACTGTAGTCGCGATGCTGGCTGATCTCGCGGCCGAGGAAAATCTGTTCTTCCTTTTTGCCAAACGTCAGCGGTCCGAGATCGCTCATGCCCCACTCGCAAACCATCTTGCGCGCCATTTCCGTCGCGCGCTCGATGTCGTTGCCGGCGCCGGTGCTCATCTGGTTCAGGAAAATCTCCTCGGCCAAACGCCCCCCCATCAGAATGGCGAGGTCGGTCTTAAGATATTCCTTGGTGTAATTGTGACGGTCGTCGATGGGCAACTGCATCGTAACGCCTAATGCCATGCCGCGCGGAATGATCGTGACCTTATGCACTGGATCCGATCCCGGCAGCTTCGCCGCAACCAGCGCATGCCCGGCTTCGTGGTACGCCGTCACCTTCTTTTCCTGCTCGGAAAGAATCAGCGACTTGCGCTCCACGCCCATCAAAACCTTGTCTTTGGCGACTTCGAAATCGAACATCAGCACGGCTTTGCGATTTTGCCGCGCCGCAGCCAATGCCGCTTCGTTCACCATGTTGGCGAGATCGGCGCCCGAGAATCCCGGCGTTCCTCGCGCCAAAACCGAGAGATCAACATCTTCAGCCAGCGGAATCTTCCGCGTATGCACGCGCAGAATTTCTTCGCGCCCGCGCACATCGGGCCGGCTCACCACCACGCGCCGGTCAAATCGACCGGGCCGCAGCAGCGCCGGATCGAGCACGTCCGGCCGGTTGGTCGCGGCCATCAAAATAACGCCTTCATTCGACTCGAACCCGTCCATCTCAACCAGCAACTGGTTCAGAGTTTGCTCGCGCTCATCATGTCCGCCGCCCAAACCCGCGCCACGGTGCCGTCCTACAGCGTCGATTTCATCGATAAAGATGATGCACGGCGCATTTTTCTTGCCCTGCTCGAACAGATCGCGCACCCGGCTCGCGCCGACGCCGACAAACATCTCTACGAAGTCGGAACCGGAAATGGAAAAGAAAGGAACGTTCGCCTCACCGGCGACAGCCCGGGCCAGCAAGGTCTTTCCAGTGCCCGGAGGCCCGACCAGCAGCACGCCCTTCGGAATCCGTCCGCCCAGCTTCTGAAACTTCTGCGCCTCGCGCAGAAATTCGATAATCTCGCGCAGCTCTTCCTTGGCCTCTTCGACGCCAGCAACATCCTTAAACGTAACTTTTTTCTGCTGCATCGAGAGCAGCCGTGCCCGACTTTTGCCAAACGACAAAGCCTTATTTCCGCCCGTCTGCATCTGACGGATCATGAAAAACCACAGCGCGCCCAGCAGAATCAGCGGCGCCCATGTGCCGAGCAACGTCAGCGGCCAGCTCGAGCTGTTAGCATCGCGGAACGTCATGGAGACGTTCTTCTGCTGCAACTCCTTGATCATGTCGGGATAATTGGCTGGAATCGTAGTGTGGAAGGCGGAGCCATCCGTCATTTTGCCCCGCAGCTGCATGCCGTCGACAGTGACTTCGTGAACCTTGCCCTGGTCAACATCCGCCATGAATTGCGAAAAATTCAGCTCATTGTCTTTCTGCCCGCTACGCCCCTGTTGAATGACAGTCCACAACAGAAGTGCGGACAGCCCGATCACTACCCAGAACACCACAGTTTTTACGGTTGAATTCACCAAAAACTCCTAGAAGGCCAGACCCCCGGCCCTCACACTGCTAGAGACTACACCGATAGATTAGATGCCCGCCATCCGATTTCGATCAGGAATTTCCCTCAGCCATTTTACCTTTTCTTCAGGAAAAAGGCGCAGTACTCTTTTTGTGACTTAAGTCATTGCAGGAACGGGCGCTGCCGCCAGGTAAGGCATGTTGCGCCCGATCTGCTCGGGCGATCCCAAACCGTAGCCGACCAGAAAGGTATCATCCACCAGAAACCCAAAATAATCTGTCTGCAACGCAACTCGCCGCGCCGACTGCCGATCCAGCAGCGTCACGACCTTTACCGATGCCGCCCCGCGCGCCCGCAAGTCGTTCATAAGAAAGTCTGTGGTCACTCCGGAATGCACCAGCCCCTCGACCAGCAAGATATGCTGCCCGCGAATATCCGGCTCATGACTGAAGAAAATTTCAATAATTTCGCCCGATTGGCTTCCCTGCTTACTGTATTTCGGCTTAATGAACTGGCAAACTACCGGAATTTCGAGCGCCCGGACCAGATCAGCCATAAACATAAAGGCATTTTCCAGAACGGCCAGCGCCTGGATGGTCTGCCCGCGGTAATCATCCGAAATATGGCGGGCGAGCTCCTTCACGCGCTTCTGAATCTGCTCTGCGCCAATCACGGGCCGTTGCGCATTGCCTCTGGAATCGTTCATTGAATTAGTGTAGTTCTTTGCGCCGTTTGCGGATGGTCTCGGCGATCTCGGCGTTTTACGATTTTTGCCTTCCCGCAGGTCCTTCTCG
>JASIEN010000483.1 GCA_030045935.1 Candidatus Sulfotelmatobacter sp. | reverse complement strand
ACATTCATCTGGGCAGCACGGGATGGCTTGTGGGCTCGACGGTGTTTGGGATCCCGCTCGGCGTTTTTCTTCTTAAGAGCAGCCATCAGGGCGCCGTGAAGGCCGCGCTGGGCGCGCTTATCGTCGCTTTCTCGCTCTATGCGCTGATCGGGCGAGCGCCAATCGAACTTCACCGGGAAAGCCGCCCCTGGCTGCTGATTTGCGGCTTCGTCGCCGGCATTCTCGGCGGCGCCTATGGCATGAATGGCCCGCCACTGGCGATTTACGGAACCATGCGCCGCTGGTCAGCGCAGCAATTCCGCGCCACGCTGCAAGGATACTTTCTGCCGGCCAGCATCATCGGGATCGGCGGATACTGGATCGCTGGTTTATGGAGCCGGTCCGTTACTCGATACTACCTTCTATCTCTGCCGGCAACCCTGCTCGGAGTATTCGCGGGAAGAGTGCTCAATCGCCGGCTTCACGGGCGGCAATTCGCGAACTATATCTATGTGGGGTTGGCAGGCACCGGACTGCTGCTGCTGATCCAGTCCGCCGCCGGGAGGTTGTGACGGGGCCTATCAATGCGAAATCAGACGCCCAGCTTCTTCACTTCTTCGTTGTAATACTTGCGATAGAGAATGTCCCACTCTTGCGAGCCTTCGAGGATGGTCCGCTTCTGACTTTCGATCTTCTGCCGGGCGCTCTGGTCGATCCTGGCTTCCTGCTTGAGAAGTTCTTCCAAAAACTTGCGGGTTTCCTGACGGATGGTATTTGGATCTTCGATGAACTCAACCTCATCCATCTGTTTGAGCGCGTCGGTGACGGCGCGGGCGAGTACGTTGGCTTTGTCGCGGCTGATCCTCACAGCACCGCCTTATATTTGCGCACCAGTTCGTTTTTCACCTTGCGAAACATCTCCTGATAGTTGGCGCCGGTTTTGTTCATCTCTTCGGAATAGGCTTCGAGTATGACCCGCACTTCGTCGTTGATGCGGTCTTCCAGGCTCAGTTCCTCGAGCAATGCTGCATGCACGCGTTCCGTGGTTTTGGGCAGGTTGGAAGTTTCAATCGCCTTGGCGGCAATCAGTTTTTTAGTGACTTCGCGGGCAAGATAGCCCACATATTCCTTGGAAAGAAGCATGTGCGGATCGGATAGCGCGATTTGTAAGCGAATGGAAAGTTTAGCATAAGGAATGCCTGGCGTTTCCCCGCAGCCGGACAAGTTCGGCTTGGCTGCTCTTGAGCCAGGTTGGATTGCGTCATTCCGAGCAGAGTCGTTTTTTCGGGCGAAGCGAACAGTGCTCCCGCTGGGCCAGCCCCTTCGGTCTCCGGGAACCAGAGTATGTATCGTAGTGCGATATAATATCCACGGGGCTGCATCGCGGCACGATACAATCGGCAGCATGGGGAAGCTGACTTTGTCCGACTACCAGGCACTGGCTGAGTTCCGCTTTCAGATCCGGCGGTTTCTTCATTTCAGCGAGGAGGTCGTAAAACGGGCCGGGCTGGAGCGCGGCCAATATCAGCTGATGCTGGCCATCAAGGGCATGCCGCCGGGGGTGCGGCCGAGAATTCGCGAACTGGCGACGCGCATGCAGGTTCGCCATCACAGCGCAGTCGAACTGGTGAACCGTCTGGAAGCGCGCGGGTTTGTACACCGCACGCGGGCCCAGGATGATAGACGTGAAGTTCTGCTGGCGCTCACTCCCAAAGGGGAAAAAATCCTGGGTGAGCTGGCTTTGCACCATCACAGCCAGTTGCGCTCCGCCGGCCCCGAACTGGTCAGCGCCCTGCGCCGCGTAATGCGCGGGGGAGCCGATACCCCCGCACGACGCTCCAGCCTACGTAAAGAACAAGTTAACTGAAACCGACATGACTGACTCCAGTACAACTGAGCCGCTCCCGTAAACAAATGCATCCAACGCTCACGCGCATGGAGGGGCAGGAAGCTCTCGCGACAACGGCAAAGCTTGCCCTGAACCAAGCGAAAAGGATACCAACGCCACAAATAACACATCATTGCAGGTGCGTGCTCGCGTGACTTCGGGAACACCTACGGAACCAGGTACGCCCTTTCGCATGCTGCTGGTGTCTCTGTTGGGTGCTGCCATTGGCTTGGTAGCGGGCGTGGTAGCATTCGTGCTCTACAAGCTGATTGGCCTGTTTACCAATCTTTTCTTTTACCATCGCTGGTCTGCAGATTTCACGAGCGCGCAGCATCATCATCTTGGCCCGCTAGTCATCGTCGTTCCCGTCGTTGGCGGCTTGATTGTCGGTGTAATGGCGAAGTACGGAACGTCGAAAATCAAAGGCCACGGAATCCCGGAAGCCATGGAGGCAGTGCTGTTCAATCGCAGCCGCATTGCGCCGCGGGTGGCGATTCTGAAGCCGCTTTCAGCGGCAATTGCGATCGGGACCGGAGGTCCGTTCGGCGCGGAGGGTCCCATCATTCAAACCGGTGGAGCTATCGGCTCGCTTGTAGGGCAGGCCTTTCACACCACTGCGGTTGAACGAAAAGTCCTGCTGGCCTGCGGCGCGGCTGCTGGAATGTCGGCCACCTTCAACACGCCGATTGCCGGCGTAATTCTCGCCATCGAGCTGCTGCTGTTTGAATTCAAGTCGCGTTCCTTCATCCCGCTGGTAATTGCCAGCACGCTTGCCACCGCCGTACACATGCGGCTTTTGGGTCCGGGCCCGATGTTTACGGTGAGCGCGATGGATTTCGCAATTCCGCGGGGGTTGCCCTTTTATCTGGTTCTGGGATTGATCTGCGGCGTCGCCGCCGTAGCTTTCAGCAAGTTCCTATACTGGATAGAAGATCAATTCGATAAGCTCCCCTTTGATGATATGTGGTGGCCTGCCATTGGCGCACTCGGACTGGGCATCATTGGTTTCTTCGTGCCGCGGGTGCTGGGCGTGGGTTATGACACAATCGGCGACATCCTTAACGCACAGCTCGCGTGGAAGCTGCTGCTGGTGGTGATGATTGCAAAGGCTGTAGCGCTGGCGATTTCTCTCGGCTCGGGCACCTCCGGCGGATTGCTGGCGCCTTGCTTCATGTGGAGCGCGGCCATGGGCGGCCTGTTCGCCATGCTCTCGAACCATTTCCTGCCCAGCGCCCATCTGTCGCCCGGCGCTTTCGCTCTGGTGGCCATGGGCGCGGTGTTCGGAGCAGCCTCGCGGGCAACATTCACTTTCATTATCTTTGCTTTCGAAATCACGCGCGACTACAACTCGATCCTGCCGTTGATGCTGGTCAGCGTGATCGCCGATGGCATCGCCATGCTCTTCATGCCAACCAGTTCCATCATGACTGAGAAGCTGGTGAGGCGTGGTTTACGCGTTCACCAGGACTACGAGACCGACGTTCTCGTGCAAACCCACGTCGCCGAGACGATGGAGAGAGATCTGCCCATGATCGGCGCCAATACGAAAATCGGCGCGCTAGCTGCGCGTATCGCGCAACATGATCCGGCAGTGGCACGTCACGAGGCCCTGCTCATTCTCGATGACTCCCACAAACTCTCCGGCATCATCACGCGTGGCGATCTGCTGCGCGCGCTCGACAAGGATGTCTCGGGCGCCATGACCGTCCAGGAAGCGGGCAACACGAAGTTAGTGGTGACCTATCCCGACGAATTAGTTTCCGAGGCCGCCGCGAAGATGCTGCAATACGATATCGGCCGCCTGCCCGTGGTCGATCGCAGTGATCCGAGCAAGGCAGTCGGCTATTTCGGACGCAGCAGCGTGATGGCCGCCCGCTTGCGGCGGCTGCAAGATGAGTCGGTGCGAGAGCCGGGATGGTTTTTCAGGAAAAAGGGCCTGAGTGTTTCAGGATTGAAATAATTACATCCCATCCCATAGATCGATTCTGAAGGGGCTCGGCTTCAGCCGAGCCGTCCAGAACAGCCAAAAGTGCGGGCTTCAGCCCCTGAGGGAACGCAGCTTACTAACTGGGTGATCATGAGTCCTGACTTGGCCGCTTCTCTTATTCCGGTTTTTTCTCTGCGGCTTCGATCAGGGGACGCAAGGCGTCGATGGATACTCCCAGCGTTCCTCCAGAGAATCCATCGAGATAAGCCGAATTCACTCCAATCACCTCAGCATCCGAGTTGAACACCGGCCCGCCGCTGCCGCCATGGGCCGTCGGTGCGTCATAGATCAACTTGTCGCCGACAACATCGCCGAGATGTCCGCAAGTGGTTGAGGGACGAATCAGCGACAGTGCCGCCAATTCGCTGGCCGCCGTCAGATCGCTACGGCGAACCGCCAGCCGCTCATAAATCTTGCTGGGAGATTTCGCCACCATGCCGGTGACGCCCAGAGGGTAGCCAACCACCGTCACGGCTTCTCCTGCAGATGCCATTCTCTTGGCTAGCGGAAGAATGGCGAAACCGCGTACCGCATCTCTATCGGCGACTCGCAGTACCGCAAGATCATCGGAGGATGAAACTGACCCGGTCGCAAGGTCGACCGGAGTGGGCGAGCCGGGAAAGAAAACGACCAGGCTTTCCAGAGTTGCCTTGGCGCCAAGGTGGAGCAGGGCCTCGGCTTCGTTGTCTTCGTACCAGGGCTCGGCAACGTGACGGTTAGTCGCCAGCAGGCCCTCGCCAACCAGAAATCCAGTCCCTGAGACGCGTGCCCGGATCGCCGGAGGCTGGTTCGTAAATCCAATCTGATATATGCCGGAAACGTACCCGATGGAATTGCGATACCGGCTCAAAACCAGCGCCGGCATTTCCTGCTCGCGCTGAAGTGCTTCCACCTCATGCGTGAGTTGGACAACCTGCTTTTGCAGTTGGTCGGGTTGAGCCACTGGCTCCGAGACCGACGCATAGTTATGGAGCATAGCGGCGAGGCCGATGAGTAACACGATCGCCAACACCGCCTGTACTGTCTGCTGCCAACGATCGCAGACCTCGGTTTGCTCCGGTGAAATCTCCGGCTGAGCCATGAGCCGTCATCTTGCCGCGATGGGCGCGGGTTTTCCACGGTACGGAAGATGATGTCCAATAGAGGGCGGAAAATACGGCCTTCCGGTGGGGAAATCAGGCTCTAATGTGACAGCTCGCCAGGCCTTTCTTTTCAAGATATTGCTGGTGGTAATCCTCGGCCTGAAAGAAGTCTACCGCAGGGACGATCTGGGTCACGATCGGCTTGGAATAGCGGTGTGCCTTTTCCAGCGCTTCTTTCGAGGCCAGCGCCGCTTTCTGCTGCTCGGGCGAGTGATAGAAAATTGCCGACCGATATTGCGTTCCCCAGTCAGGACCCTGGCGGTTGAGCTGCGTGGGATCGTGATTCTCCCAGAAAACCTTCAGAAGATCGTTATAGCTGATCTTAGCCGGATCGTAGGTGACTTCGACTGCTTCGGCGTGCCCGGTGGCGTCCGTGCAGACATCTTTATAAGAGGGATTTTCGGTTTTGCCGCCGGTGTAACCGACGCGAGTGGAAACGACTCCGGGCAGGGCGCGGAAGGTGGCTTCGACTCCCCAGAAACATCCGGCAGCGAATGTTGCTTTTTCCATTGGTTATTGCTCCCGTTTTCCATTCTAAAACAGGTTGGGGTTCTTGGCGCTCGGCGGTGAAAAGGCCTTAGCCGTCGGACCTGACCAAAGTAGCGATAGGCGACGCCGGGTGCCCCCGCGTGTTTGTCAAATCCCTGTAACATTTGCCGCGATAGCCTGCTCGGGCGATTGACCCGCTAACCCATTCGCGATAAAGTGCGTCCAGCAGTACTTTAGTCCGTCCCCAGGAGAAGTCTGTGGTCCCAGGTTCCAGCCGCGCTCGCGGTGTGTATGTAGCCCTGTGCCTGCTCGTGGTACTGGTGTCGGCGCAGGCCTTCGCGGCTGCCGGATTCACTCCGCCACGGCGGGTCGGCTACACAGTTGGAGATCAGTGGGAGCCCGCGCTTACCGCCGACGGCCGCGGACACGTCTATATTCTCTTTCCTCAATATGGCCCGGTGCGCGATTGCCCCGCCTGCTCGCTTCCCACCATGGCGTTGATGGTCAGCAATGACAACGGAATTACCTGGCAGCCACCGCGGACCTTGGCGCCTTCTGCGACCGGGCAGTTCGACGCCCAGATCAAGGTCGACCCGCTTGATAAGCAAACTCTGTATGCCTCGTGGTTGCAGGGAGAGCATGACATCGTGGTAGCGCGATCGCAGGATTTTGGCGCCGCCTGGTACTTTACCGTCGCAGAACATTCTGCCCAGACCATCATTGACAAGCCGGTGCTCGCGGTACGCGGCCCCAGTATATACGTCAGCTTTAACCACCAGCAGACGTTGTCGGTAGCGGCGTCACATGATTACGCGCAGAATTTTTCCTCTTCGGTACTGAATCCCGGCGCTGCGCCGGGTTGGTCGCTGGCTGCCGGGGCGACAGTGGACGTTGCCGGCAATGTCTATTTTTCCTGGACGGCTTACCCTCCTGCCCACCTGCTCACGCAACCTGTGCAGGTCTATATAAGTCGGTCGGCGGATGGAGGG